>JALSXE010000249.1:0-3393 GCA_027072755.1 Campylobacterales bacterium
ATCTTGTTGGCCTTGATCCATGGCATCATGGCACGCAGACGTCGCCCGGTAACCTCAACCGGATGGTTGCGGAGATTGTTTCGCTCGGCATTCATGCGCGGATATCCGGCCTGCCCCTCAAGAATGAAATCTTTGGCGAACTTGCCGTTTTGTATCTCTTTGAGTATCTCTCTCATCGCCTGACGGCTCGACTCGTTTATGACTCTCGGACCGCTCACCATATCGCCGTATTCTGCGGTATTGGAGATGGAGTAGCGCATGTCGGCTATGCCGCCTTCGAAGATCAGATCTACGATCAGCTTCATCTCGTGAAGACATTCGAAATATGCCATCTCCTCGGGGTAACCGGCCTCCACGAGGGTCTCGAACCCGGCCTGGATGAGGGCGCTCACGCCGCCGCACAGAACGGCCTGCTCACCGAAGAGGTCCGTCTCGGTCTCATCCTTGAACGTCGTCTCTATGATTCCGGTTCGGCCGCCGCCGATCGCCGAGGCGTAAGATAGCGCGAGCTCTTTGGTATTTCCGCTCGGGTCTCTCTCTACCGCGATTAGATCGGGGATCCCTCCCCCTTTTACGAACTCGCTTCTAACAGTATGGCCCGGAGCTTTCGGGGCGACCATCATTACGTTTATGTCGTCGGCGGGCCGGATTCTGCCGTAGTGTATGTTGAATCCGTGGCCGAAGGCTATCGTGGCGCCGCTTTTTAGGTTCGGCGCTATCTCTGTTTTGTATATCTCCGCCTGCGTCTCGTCCGGAAGAAGAATCATGACCACATCCGCCTCGGCAACCGCATCGGCCACCTCCAGAACCCTGAAGCCCTTCGCTTCGGCCTTCTTCCAGCTGCTACCCCCTTTGCGCAGACCGACGACAACCTCCACTCCGCTGTCACGAAGGTTCTCGGCATGGGCATGCCCCTGGCTGCCGAATCCGATCATGGCGACCTTTTTTGACTGTATGATCGATATATCGCAATCTTTGTCGTAATAGACATTCAATGCCATTGTTCTATCCTTTGGAGAAAATTTGGAAGATTATATTGAAAGAGGACTTTGAAGCATATAAATCCGATTTAGAACTCCGTAATGTCAAGTTCCGGGGCTCCAAGTGTCGCACAGCTCCCGCCGAATTGCGGGATCGGCCCGGCATTTGCGTAACAGTCGGTAAATAATTGCAACAATTTCTCAAAATGACGATAATAGATCTACAGTGACTTGCATTGTGCGCAAAGATGTGTCGTACACAACACGAAAATCGAAAATTTACCGATAGAAGGACCTGTTCATAATTATGCTGAAAAACCTTACGATAAAAAAGCGGCTCACGATTCTCAGCCTCCTTGCGATAATCACCATCACACTCTACGCCTTGAAGGTACTGCACACGGACTACAACAGATACCTGGACGCCTCGAGGGCGATAAAGGGAACGGAGCTCTCCGTCAAGCTGAGCGACATGCTCCACGAGTTTCAGAAAGAGAGGGGCGCGAGTGCTGGTTTCTTGAGCTCAAAAGGAAGAGAGTTCAAAGAGACTCTGGCTAAACAGAGGAGGCTTACCGACAGCAAAATAGATGTATACAGAAGATATCTGCAGAGTCACAACAACGAGTTTGCGGTAGAAGCAAAAAACTCCATAGACCTCTCCGGACTTCAAAATATGAGAAAAAGTGTCGACTCGATGTCGGTAAGCACGAAAGAGGCGGTCGACTACTACACGGCCATAAATAGATCGATCATAGACACCGTAGGAAGGCTCTCCACACGCGTCGCCGACCCGGAGCTGAAGAACCTGATGAACTCCCTCCTTCTCTTCATCAGCGGCAAGGAGAGGGCCGGAATCGAGCGGGCGGTTTTGTCCGGGGCTTTCTCAAAAGATAGGTTCGACAAATTCCTCTACTCCAAATTCATCTCCGTCCTGGCCCAGCAGAAAGCCTTTTTCCACCTCTTCGAAGTGACCGCCAACGAAAAACTGAAAAGATACTACGCGAAGATGAAATCGGAACCCGCCTTTTTGGAGGTGGAGAGGATGAGGAGCATCGCACAGAGCAAAAGGAAAGAGTTCGGAGTGGACGCTTCATACTGGTTCGAAACGATAACAAAGAAGATAAACGGCCTTAAAAAGATTGAAAACTTTATTCAGAAGCAGATTCTCGAGAGATCGGAGGATGCTAAGGAGAGCGCACTGGCTGAGCTGCTGATACTGGCTCTCTTGTCACTCTTTACACTCGCGGCCATAGGGTATATCGCAAGAAGTGTGACAAAATCGATCATCAGCTCCATAGAGCGCCTAAGACGTCTGATAGAGAGAATCAACGGCGGAGACCTCTCCGTAGAGGTTGAGCGCAGGCATGTAAGCCGAAACGAGATGGATGTGATTACCAAACTGATAGACTCCCTGGTGTCCACAGTAAGAGAGTTGACCGGCCGCATAAACCGCTCCGTCGATATGGCCTCAAGGGGCGATTTCAGCACCAAACTGAGTGACGAAAACATGGAAGGAGACTTCGCGACCGCCATACATATGGTCCAAAACGGTATCGAAGCGATGGAGGAGTCACACAAAAAGCAGCAGATCATAAATTTCGCCTCCAAGCTCCACTCCATAGGAGATGTCGGCGAGGGGCTCTCGCTGATGCAGAACGAAATCTCCAAGCTAATAGAGGATCTCGGGCATATTCTAAAAACCACCGGAAACACGAGTGAGCAGTCTTCCCGAAGCATAGAGACTTTGGAAGAGATCCTCCAAAAGCTTCAATCGCTCGTTATGCAGATAGACGACTCCAACAGCTCCATAGAGCGCCTTAACGCTATGAGCAACGAGATCACCTCCGTGGTGGACCTCATCAAGGATATCGCCGACCAGACGAACCTGCTGGCGCTGAACGCCGCGATAGAAGCGGCAAGGGCCGGAGAGCACGGCCGCGGCTTCGCGGTGGTTGCGGACGAGGTCAGAAAACTCGCCGAGCGTACGCAGAAGGCCACCGGCGAAATCAACGTCTCAATCAATACGATGAAACAGGAGTCGGGCTCCATAATGGAAAAATCGGAGACGATGACGAAGGTGGCCGGTGTCGTATCGGATGCTGTGGCAGAATTCAAAGAGATGATGCACGGACTCGACTCGGATGCGAAAGAGATGTCGGAACTCATAGAGGAGATGGGGGATCAGGTCTTTGTAATACGCACAAAGATAGACCACATCATACTCAAATCGAACGGATACAACGCCATGGTCGAAGCCAAAAGCGATATCGACCTCGACGACTACAGCAGTTGCAGACTCACCAAATGGTACACTTCGGAAGGGAAAAAACGGTTCGGCTCTACGGCAAGCTACCTGAAGCTGCAGGCTCCGCACAAAACCTTCCACGATCTGATAATAGAGAATCTGCAGTTC
>JALSXE010000250.1:0-13063 GCA_027072755.1 Campylobacterales bacterium
CCTTACCGACGCGGCTAATCCTGAAGCCGTTGACTTTCGAGTTGAGCTTGTACCATCTGCCGTTGATCTTGACACGATCGTTTATAACGGCGCTCAAAACGAATCTGTAGTGCCTCTTTACCGTTTTGTAAGAGCTGATGATCCGTCCAAGCTTCCCGCCGGGGTAGATGAACGGATCTTTGGCGCTACGGATCTCACTATCTTTTAGACCTATGCGCTCCTGCTTTATGTCGTTGACCAGTTTGTCTATATCGTTGATCGTGATTTCGGCACTGAGCAGTGCTGCCGTAGAGAAAATTATAACGGACGACTTAATCAATAGTTTATTCCCCATACCGATACCTTAAAGTTTGCATTTATTTTTTTGTCGCTTTCCAGGTTTATACTGTATATATCGACAACGAGTTCGCTCTCTTCAATCTCGTTCATAAACCTGATCATGTTCCTGTAGCTCCCCTCACATTCGACTCCTATCTCAAGAACGTGACCGAAGCTGTCTTTGTTGTTTATGAACTTGTTCGAAATCAGTGAGATGTCAATATTGTTCTTCTTTGCCTTCAAAGCGATCGAGTCGAGAAACTTTGCCCAGTTTTTCTCGTTGAACAGGAGCTCCGAAAGGGTCTGAATCTGGTAGTCGGAATATTCGTTGATCTCTTTGAGATCTCTATACCTTGTCTTCAGTCTGGCTATCTCTCCCTGCAACTGCTTTATTCTGAAGCGCTGATCGCCGTTTACGGTTACTTTGGCAAGGTATGATTCTTCAGCATTTATTTTGCTTTGGAGCTTTTTCTGTATCTGCAGATCCTTTCTAAGCTCCTTCTCGGTGATAGGGATGAGGTATGAGTACGATATCAGTCCAAAGACGGCGACAACCGCCAGTACCATCAGGTAGAATTCACTCTCTTTCTTCTCTTCGAAATAGTTATCGAGCTTTTCCAGCAAATCTTCAATTATTTTCATAGTACAGTCACCTTTAGATCACCGTGATATATTCCGGTCTCTTCATCTTTGTAGATCTTGTCTATATCCGCATGAATCCTGTTTTCGTATGTATCGGTCAAATATTTTATAAATTGAGTTATTCTCTTCTCGCTTCGAGAGTAGAGTGTAAGTGTGAAGAGATTGTCCTCATCGCTGATTTTGGTGACCCGAACATCGAACTTCGTCATGTTGTTACCCAATCCGACAATCGTTTTGGCTTTCATCGGATAGTTGACTTTTTTGTCATATATCGCGGCCAGGATCTTCTTTTTCGTTTCGAAAAGGTCGTTTTCAGCTTTAATTCTCGCCAGGATATCGCTTTTCTGTTTCTCCAGGGACGAGATTTCGTTTCTTATGGAGGTTGTTAGTTCGTTTAACCGTTTCTCCTCTTTTTTCAATCTGTCGTTACTGATTTTCACGTATGTGTCGTATGTGTAGTTGTAGACGGGAAGTGAAAGAGCCAGTACGATGGTAGCGGCCGTAGTGATTATGAACTGTCCGCTTCTTCTTGCGACGAACGGGGGAGGCCTGAAGAAAATGGTGAAGTTCGGACTCTCTTCGCCTTCTATATTTTTGATCGCCTCCAGTATGGAGAGGAAATGGAACTGATCGACATACCAGTCACCCTTCTCCATCTCATAGTCGAAGTCGAAATCGCTCGCTTCGATTCCGAGATATGTATGGGCATATTCGTTCAGACCCAGTATCGGACCGGTCTCCGAGCCGGTGTAGAACATGTCGATCTTCTCTATCTCAAAGGCCCTTTTCGCATATATGAGAATATCGTTGACATAGAGAAATATCTCGCTGAAAAGCTTCATAAGGTGGTCTTGGTAGTCGAAGTTGGAAGTTTTAAGGCCCTCGTTCTGCAGCATTTCATAAAAGGCTGCTTCATCCACCCTCTCTCCGTAGAGTTCGCAAAACCTTTCATAAATGTTTTCAAAAGAGTATTTCAACGATTTGGAGTAGATGTATTCACCGTCTTTGAAGAGTGCCAAAAAGGCGTCCTCTTTCTGGAAGTAAAGATAGCCGTGTACACCGTACGCTTCCAGTATATCTTTTTCATAGACGTTCTGTATGAGGTACGGTTTCGGATATATGTAGTCTATATATTTGACCTGCTGGCGTACATTGTCGAACACCTCGTGTATCACTTCGGGCTCTGCGACAAAGACATGGAACGAGCGCAGTTTGTCCGTTTTGCGGCCCGGTATTTCGAAGTATCTTATAATGTACTCGACAGCCTGGTCGAGGCCGAGATCGTCGTAAGCTTTGAGCTCTATCGCATCCTGCAGATCTTCCGGCGGGATATTCACGCTAACTTCAACTATCGACGAGATGAAATCCTTCGAGTTCAGGGTGGAGACTACAAAGTTTCTTTTGTCGTACTGGAGTTTCTCGATCTTTTGTAGAGCATTGTTTTGAAACTGATAGTAGATGTTTTGATAAGCGTTGATGGAAACTATTTTATGGAAACCTACACTCTCTCTTTCCATTTTTTCCTGTGATGTCTTAAACATTACGAAGCCTCGTTATGGTTGATTTGACTAATGATACACACTATACACCACATCTCCCCAGATCTCATTGTGGGGTCGTAGAATAACGGTGAAAACGGTTATATTTGGCAAAACCTTCTCTCTCCCGCAGATCGACAATCATTCTATCTGTGGTATATTGTGTGTAACATTGAATTTATAATTATTACTTCTACTGATTTTAACCTAGTTCAACTTAAAGAGCAGTTTAAAAGTAACAAAAAACGGCCTTGTTCCGGGCTCAAAAGCTACTCCTCGAAGTAGTATCCAACCTCGCTGAGTGACTTTTTCGTTTTCGACCAGCCGCTCTTCACACTGACGAAAAGCTCCAGAAAAATCTTTTTGCCGCTGAACTGCTCCATCTTCATTCTGGCATCTTTTCCTATACGTTTTATCGTGGATCCTCCACGGCCGACAAGAATCATCTTCTGACTCCTCTTTTCCGCGATTATCGTCGCCTGTACACGGTCGATATCGGGCCGCTCCTCGACTCTCTCAACGATCACGTCCGTCTCGTAAGGGATCTCGTCGCTGAGATTGTCGAAAATCGACTCTCTTATCATCTCTTTATAGATCTCTTTTACGCTTGTGGTTGTCAGCAGTTCGGGATCATAAAGCCACGGCGAAGCCGGCAGATTGGCCGAAATCTGCTTCAGGAGCTCCTCTTTCCCGATATTTTTGGTTACAGATACCGGAATAAGAGCCAAAAAGCGCTCCTGATATGCTTGATACTCACCGATCTTTTTTAAAAGATCTTGGTTACTCACTTCGTCTATCTTTGTCAAAACGACGATGTGTGGCCTCTTTTTTGCATTGATTTGCAAAAACTTCTCGTAGTTCTCCAATCTGTCTTTCGCGGCTGCGAGAAACAGAACAAGATCGCAGTCTCCGATCGCTTTGAACACCTCCTGCAGCATAAAACGGTTCAGAAGGCGCTCTTTTTCGTGAATTCCGGGCGTATCGACGAATATTATCTGACTATTTTCATACATCACGATAATATTCATCCGTTTTCTGGTCGCCTGGGCCTTTTTGCTTACCATCGCCAGTTTTTCGCCGACCAGCCAGTTGAGCAGTGTGCTCTTTCCGGCGTTGGGGCGGCCTACAACGGCTACGAAGCCCGCTTTCGTCGGTACTTTAGAGGATGTATCTTGCGACATCTTCATCCTCTACGATAGCATCGAGCTTCTCATGTACATAATCGGCCGATATCGTAAAAGTTTTACCCTTGTATTCGTCGGCTTCGAAACTGATCTCTTCGAGCACTTTTTCTATTACCGTATGAAGTCGCCTGGCTCCTATATCTTCGGTCCGCTCGTTGGCCTGAAAACTGACTCTGGCTATGGCTCTGAGCGCCTCCTCTTCGAAGACCAGCTCCATCCCTTCGACACCGAGAAGTGCCTGGTACTGCTTAATAAGGGAGTTTTTCGGTTTTGTAAGGATCTCATATAGCGCCTCTTCCGTCAAAGAGTCCAGCTCAACTCGCAGCGGGAAACGTCCCTGAAGCTCCGGAATCAGGTCGCTCGGTTTGCTCACATGGAAAGCGCCGGCCGCAATGAATAGAATATGGTCTGTCTGGATCGTTCCGTACTTCGTGTTTACGCTGCTGCCCTCCACGATCGGCAGCAGATCGCGCTGAACACCCTCCTTGCTGGGGTCCTGTCGTCCGCTGTTCTGGCTCGAAACCGCTATCTTGTCTATCTCGTCGAGAAAGATGATTCCGCCTTCGCTTGCACGGCGCAGCGCCTCCTGCTTTATCTGCTCCTCATCGAGCAGCCGTTCGCTCGCGGCCTGGCGAAGAATATTTTTCGCCTCCTTAACGGGAACCTCTTTTCTGTTTTCACGACCGAGAGAACCGAAAACTTTCGCCAGAGACTCTTGTACTTTGCTCATCTCCGGCGGAAGGTTGCTGTCGGCCATCTCTATCTTCGGAGCGGGCATCTCCACCTCTATCGTGAGGTTGTCGAGTTCCCCTTTCCTGAGCTTTTCGCGCATTCTTTCGAAACTGCTCTCGTACTCCCGCTGCTTGGCCTCGGTCGCACCCTTCGGAAGCGGCGGCAAAAGCTTCTCTATGATCATCTTTTCGACATAGGAGTCTATCTCTTCGCTTTTGAGCTCTTTCTGCTCCTGGGTCACCAGATTTACGGATGTGGCGACGAGATCTCTTATCATCGATTCGACGTCGCGCCCGACAAATCCCACTTCGGTATATTTGCTCGCCTCCACTTTTACGAACGGGTATCCCATCATTTTGGCGAGTCGTCTTGCGATCTCCGTCTTTCCCACACCGGTCGAGCCGATCATCAGGATGTTTTTGGGCATTATCTCATCCTGTATCTCCGACGGGAGGCGCATTCTTCTGTATCTGTTTCTAAGGGCCACTGCGATCGTCTTTTTAGCATTCTGCTGCCCTATAACATAGTTGTCGAGATAGGCCACTATCTCTTTGGGTGTCATACTCTCTGCTCTGCTCATCTTTTCAGTTCCAGTGTCTTGATATTGTGATTGGTATATATACAGAGATCCGCCGCTATGTGCAGACTCTCCTCTACAAGCGTTTTCGGTTCCAGCTTCGCGTGTCTTGCAAGCGCCCTGGCCGCGGAGATGGCGAAGTTTCCTCCGCTCCCGATTGCGGCGATCTCTCCGTCTTCGGGTTCGACGACGTCTCCGTTGCCGCTGAGAATGAAGATATGATCGTTGTTCAAAACGATCATCATCGCCTCGAGACGTCTTAGTACCTTGTCTTTTCTCCACGCTTTGGAAAACTCTATAACCGCCTTCAGAAGGTCGCCCTTGCGGCTCTGTAGAAACCCTTCGAACATGTCGAAGAGGTTGAAAGCGTCCGCGGTGCTTCCGGCGAATCCGGCAAGCACCTTACCGTTGTATAGGGTCCTGATTTTCGTGGCGTTCCCTTTCAAAACGGCATTGCCGAATGTAACCTGCCCGTCACCCCCTATCACGGCACAGCTGTCCGATCTGTAGGCAAGAATCGTGGTCGCTTCGAACATTCGCTACTCTCCGACCACTTCGAATTTAAGCTTGGCGTGTATACCGTGGCCGAGCTTCACGTCCGCTTCGTATAGGCCGGTGGCTTTTATGGCACCGTCGAGATGGATGAGCTTTTTGTCTATCTCTATGCCTTCGGCTTTGAGCGCATCCGCCAGATCGTGGTTCGTTATGGCTCCGAAGAGCGAACCGTTGGCTCCGAGCCTCTTCTTTATGACGATCCGCTTACTCTCGAGCTCGCTTTTCAGCTTCTCGAGGCGTTCTATCTCTGCCGCCTCCATCTGAGCCTTTTTTGCCTGTTCGCTCTCCCACTCCCTTATCACTTCGTCGGTGGCCACTTTGGCAAAACCTTTCGCTACCAGAAAATTTTTGCCGTAGCCGTCTTTTACCTCTTTTATCTCTCCCGCTTTACCGAGGTTTTTTACATCTTTTACAAGCAGTACTCTCATATATCGTTCCCTCTGTTCAGTTTTTGGGATCCGTCGAACCCCTATTTATATTGCCGATTATATCGAAAATAGCGTAAATTGGGATATAATTGCACCAATTTGATTACGGGAGAGTTTAGAACATTATGTTTGCCGATTTCAAAAAACCGGACTATGAAAATTTTGCGAAGAGGCTGAAACGGACTCTTGATCATAATTTAAAGCAGATCGAGTCACTCGTGCAAAAGAGCGGTCGTGACTATATCTCTTTCGTACGGCCCTATATGGAGACTTTCGAAAAGCTCGATATCTTTTTTACTCCGCTCTCACACCTGAACAGCGTGGAGAACTCGGAGCAGACGCAAAAGGCGTATGAAGAGTCCCTTCCGCTGCTCTCGCACTACCATACGAAACTTTCGCAAAACAGGGATATCTACGAAGCGTTTTTGAGAGTCGAGACGGATGACGATGCTCAAAAAGAGGTTTTGAAGCAGGAGATACGCGACTTCAGGCTCTCCGGTGTCGAACTTCCGGACGAGAGCAAAAAGAGGCTTGAAGAGATAAATCTCCGTCTCAGCGAGCTCAACAACCGTTTTTCGCAAAATCTTCTCGATGCTACCAATGCTTACGAACTGATCATCGAGAATAAAGAGGACGTAGAGGGGATTCCCCAAAGCGACCTCGAACTTGCCGAAACCGAAAAAGAGGGTAAAAAGGTCTGGCGCTTTACGCTCCAGATACCGAGCTACATGGCCTATATGACATACGGACCCAACAGAGGCCTTAGAGAAGAGCTCTACAGAGCTTATGTGACGAGGGCGCCGCAGAACTCTGAAGTGATAGACGAGATTTTGCGACTCAGAAACGAGAAGGCGAAGATTCTCGGGTTCGACCGCTATAGCGAACTCTCTTTGCAGACCAAGAGCGCCCCCTCGGACGATGCCGTTCTCGACTTCTTGAACAGACTTGCCGACGCATCAATGCCGCATGCGGAAAAAGAGGTGCAAAAGCTAAGGGAGCTTGCTAAGAGGGATGGAGTGGATGAGATCCAGAGCTACGATGTCGCCTTCTACAGTGAGAAGCTGAAAAAGATCGAACTCGACTTCGACGACGAGAAGACGCGCCCCTATTTCGAGCAAAAGAGGGTGCTAAAAGGGATGCTCGATTTTGTATCGGAGCTTTTTGGTATAGAGTTTGAGAAAGTCGAAGTTTCGGTCTGGAACGAAAAGGTGGTCGTTTACGATCTGAAAAGAGAGGGAAAAACCTTTTCGCGAATATACTTCGATCTGGAGGCCAGGAGTAGCAAGAGGGGAGGGGCATGGATGAACGACTGGCAGACCCACCACGAAGATCCCGAAGGCAGAGAGCACCCCGCTTCGGCGTTTGTGGTATGCAACTTCTCTCCCTCTACGGAGCAGACCCCCTCACTTCTAAGGCACGACGACGTGGTGACACTCTTTCACGAGATGGGTCATGCCATCCACCACCTTTTCAGCCGTGTAAAGGAGCGCTTTGTCAGCGGTATTCACGGTGTGGCGTGGGATGTGGTGGAGTTTCCTTCGCAGTTTCTGGAGAACTTCGCGTATGAAGAGACCATTTTGAGGAGATTCGCATTTCACTATGAAAGCGGCGAACCTATGCCGGATGAGTTGATGCACAAGATCAGAAAAAGCAAAAACTTCATGGCGGCCACGGGTATGCTCAGGCAGATAGAGTTCGCACTCTTCGATTTTATGCTCCATCAGAAGCTTTATCAGGGTGATGAGGTCCAAAACCTACTCGATTCATTGAGAGAGAGGCTCTCTCTTATCAAACCGCCCTCCTACAACCGCTTTCAGTGGGGATTCGCCCATATTTTCGCAGGCGGGTACGCCGCAGGATACTTCAGCTACAAATGGGCCGAAGTGCTCAGTGCCGACGCCTTTTTCGCATGTTTCGAAAAGGGTGAGATAAAGAGAGAGAAAACGGACGGTTACAGGCGAAATATATTGGAGATGGGCGGCAGCAGGCCGATGGACGAGCTATATCGCCGTTGGCTCGGAAGAGATCCTGACCCAGAAGCGCTCATTAGACTCTATGACCTGACGGATCGGCATTGAACGACCTCGAATTCTGGGAGTACTTTTTTATAATAGGCTCCATTCTCACATATATATGCTGGGGGTTTGTATTTGCCGTGCAGGCGCTTCTACTTTTGCACGGGCGTCCGGAGGCGGTAGAGTGGCTCAAGAGTCGCTACACCCTAAAGAGTTTCAGACGAGAGATGAGAGCATTCATTCCGATGGTATATCTATTCTATATACTTCTGGAGATTATTCCGGGCCTAATAGGTCTCGAAGATGCGGTAATCAAATTTTCGCCCAAGGATCTGCGCCGAAGAGCCGAAGAGGTTTTGAAGTAGACTCTACCGCATCTTTTTCTGATAGTAGAGTGTAAGAAGAGATACGACGGCCACCACGAAGACTACCGAAAATATCTCCCAAAGCAGGGTATTCATGCAACTCTCCCGCCGTAGCGCCCCGGGCGCTTTAAGGCTACTTTCTTCTTGCATGGCCTTCGATTATGAATCTCAGAGCGTTCAGACGGATGAAACCTTCGGCATCTTTCTGGTTGTAGACGCTATCCTCTTCGAAAGTACTGAACTCGGGGGCGAAGAGTGAATTGGGAGATTGCCGCCCCACAACCGTCACGCTCCCCTTGTATAGCTTGAGGCGTACGTCACCGTTTACATTCTCTTGTGTTCTATCTATGGCCGCCTGCAGCATCTTTCTTTCCGGGGCGAACCAGAAGCCGTTGTATATCAGCTTCGCGTAGCGGGGCATCAGTTCGTCTTTGAGGTGCGCCTCTTCCCGATCGAGTGTGATCGACTCTATCGCGCGGTGGGCTTTGAGCATGATCGTTCCGCCGGGAGTTTCGTAGCAGCCGCGGCTCTTCATGCCGACATACCTGTTTTCGACTATGTCGAGCCTCCCTATGCCGTTTCTGCTTCCAAGTTCGTTAAGAGCGGCAAGCATCTGCGCCGGTGTCAGCTCTTTTCCGTCCAGCGCTACCGGATCGCCGTTTTTGTAGGTTATCGTGATATATTCGGGTCTGTCAGGAGCCTTTTCGGGGCTGACGGTCCAGCGCCACATATCCTCTTCGGGCTCGTTCATAGGATCTTCGAGAATCCCCCCTTCGTATGAGATGTGAAGGAGGTTCGCATCCATGGAGTAGGGGGACTTTTTGCCGTGTTTTTCTATGGGAATACCGTGCGATTCGGCATATTTAAGGAGCTTCTCGCGGCTGTTTAGGTCCCACTCGCGCCAAGGGGCGATGATGGTTATGTCGGGATTGAGCGCAAGGTAGCCGAGTTCGAACCTGACCTGGTCGTTGCCTTTACCGGTAGCGCCGTGGCTTACGGCATCCGCCCCGGTCAATTTGGCGATCTCTATCTGTCTTTTGGCTATCAGGGGTCTCGCTATCGAGGTTCCTAGCAGATACTCCCCCTCATAGACGGCGTTGGCGCGAAACATCGGAAAGACATACTCTTTTACGAACTCCTCACGTAGATCCTCTATGAAGATATTCTCGGGCTTTATTCCGAGTTTAAGAGCCTTTTCCCTTGCCGGTTCAACCTCTTCACCCTGTCCTATATCTGCAGTGAAAGTGACGACTTCACAGTCGTACTCGTCCTGAAGCCATTTCAAAATTATGCTGGTATCGAGCCCGCCCGAATAGGCAAGGACCGCTTTGTTTACCTTTTTTTTCATACTTTTACCCCGAAGTCAAAGAAGTTTTCGGGATTCTATCGTAATTGAGTTGAAAATATCATGAGAGTGCTTGGAAACTTCAGCGGGTTGTAGGGGCGGCCAGGCCCTGCCGAATTGCGGGCTTAGCCCGGAATTTGCGTAACATTATGAATGTAAATCGAGCAGTGAGTCGTTCCGCTCTCCGGTAGATGTGAGAAATCTCTTCTCTTTCCGCAGTTCATCCATTTGACGCTTCAGTTGAGATCTCTTCGCTTCGAATCTATCTGTCGCTTCACTTATTAGCTCGAGTGCACTGCTCATCTCTTCGACACTCTCGAACGGCGGCATGGAGTCGAGGAGGTCCGTCAACCTCTTTTCATCCTCTTCGGCCAGAGCCGCTATGAACGAGTTATGCCAGCTCATCGGCCGTCACCTCTCTCCACGCCTCCAGCAGCTCTTTCGTAACCCTTATCACTATATCCAGATATTCGCAGCTGTTCTGGGCGTTGCTCTCGTTTAGAAACTTTATCTGCTGATTGTAAAGGCCCCCGAGATAGTGGGAGACCTCTCCGCCTCTCTCCGCATCCAGCGAGTTTATCAGCTCTACGAATATCGCTACCGCACGGTTTGTCCAATAGACGCGTTTTTCTATATCTCCCTGTTCGATAGCCTTCTTTGCCATGGAGCAGAATCTTATGATCCCTTCGTAAAGCATTTCGATCAGCTTTTCCGGAGACTCGATCTGAATATTGTTCTGTGTGTAAGTGTTGTAAGCGGCTGCTGCAGTCATTTTTAATCCTTTGTCAATGAAATTTTTGCATCCTTGCAAGTTTGTAGGTATCAACCTTTTTTATCGAAAATCATTCCGACAATCTCACGCATCTTAGCTGCCAGTCTCATGGCCTCTTCGGAAGGGATTTTCCGAATCACCTGGTCGTTGCTTGTATCTATTACCGAAACGTAGAGCTCATCTATCGAGTCGTCGAAACCGAAACGGATAGATGTGTTGAGAGGATTCATCTCTTTGTTGAGCTGGTCGGTGATCTCCTGCAACTGTTTTTTAAGCTTCTGTGTATCGGTTTTCTCTTCGATCTGTTTCGCTTCTTCGCGTATAGAGTTGTTGGTGCTCTTGTGCGGTTGCGAAACGGATCTGCCGCCGGCTTCGGGCCCCTGCGGCATAGAGGGTTGAGCCTGCTGTGTGCGTATGGTGTTGAATATCTCCATGGCGGTTACCTCCGTTTCCGTTTAAAAGAATATCGGTAACCGGAGAGATTAGTTAAGGCCGCATACGGCTACTTTGGTATAATACGCGAAAAAGATATCGGGATATCGATGAAAATAGCGTTGTCATGCCGCTCCATACTGCTTGAAAAGAGTCTTAGAAAGTTCCTTGAAGACCACCTTGTGCCGGAGCACGAAGCGGAGCTTATCGTGACGGATCACCCCCTCAGAATCGAAAAGCCGGTTCTGCGCATAGGAAACGATAGTGAAGCCGACCTGGGCAAGCCATTCTCCAGATCGAGACTCATGATCAAGATAGAGGAGAAGCTTCAGGCCGACCGTACAAAAGAGGCTCTCAGGCACTTCGTGATAGAGGAAGAGAGTCTGGAAGAGCAGATAGAGAGAGCGGTGCACGACTTTGCGCAGAAGTTGATCAAAATATTTAAAGAGCATTATGAAAAGAGAAGATAGGAGACTGTACACACACATTATAGGCGGGAAATATCGCGGGAAAAAGATAGTGCTTCCCTCCAAAAGTGTAACGAGAAGCTCGAAAAACAGGCTTAGGGAGTCCGTGTTCAACACTTTGCAGTTCGATATAGTCGACCGCAATTTCGTAGAGATGTTCGGAGGCAGCGGGTCGGTGGGTCTGGAGGCCATCAGCAGAGGTGCCAAAAAAGCGTGGTTTATAGAGAGAGACAGAGACTCCTTCAGGACTCTTCGCGCCAACTGTGAAGTTATAGACCCCTACAGGTGCGATATAAGGGAGGGTGACGCTTTCGAAACCCTTCCGCAGATTCTTAAAGAGATCGAAAGAGCCGGAGAGAAGACATATCTCTATATCGATCCACCCTTTTCGATACGTGAAGGGGAGGGCGATATATACAAGAGAGTCATCGAGACCATAGCGGGTATCGACCCTGATCTGATAATCTATATAATTGTAGAGCATATGACGAAAGAGGCGATGCCTGAAAAGATCGGCGCGTTTAAAAAGATAAAGGAGAAAAAGTTCGGTAAAAGTTCTCTGAGCTACTACGAATCCTGAAAAAGGAACGGATTTTGCTTAAAGTCTGCAAACACTCCCGCCAGGCGGGAAGATGAAAGGTAGGCTTTGAGACGATCGCTTTTTCTTCTTCTGCTCGCGCCGCTGCTGGTACATGCGGTCAAAATAAAAGATATAAGCAACATTATCGGCGTCAGAGACAACCAGCTAATCGGCTACGGTCTCATTGTCGGACTCAACAAGACCGGCGACGGCACCACCTCAAAGTTTACTTTGCAGACAATCTCCAACATGCTTCAGTCGATGAACGTCAAGCTCGACCCCAAAGATATAAAATCCAAAAATGTCGCGGCGGTAATGGTTACCGCCACCATGCCTCCGTTTTCGAGACAGGGTGACAGGATCGATGTCATAGTCTCTTCGATCGGCGACGCCAAGTCGATAGAGGGCGGCACGCTTTTGATGACGCCTTTAAAAGGTGTGGACGGAAGAATATACGCGCTGGCTCAGGGATCCGTGACCATAGGGGGGCGCAACGGTAGGGGCGCCGGTTCTTTGAACCATGCTACAGCCGGTAGGATTCCGGGAGGAGCTCTGGTCGAGCAGGAGGTCCCTTTCAATCTATACGGTCAGAAGCAGGCGACACTGAGCCTGAAAGAGTCCAATTTCCAAAACGCGATAAATATCCAGAACACTCTTAACCGGTTCTACAAGGAGCGGGTAGCTGTAGCAGTCGACTCAAGAACCATAAGATTGAAAAAACCGGACTCTTTGAGCATGGTCGAGTTTCTTGCCGAAGCGGGAGAGCTCTCCATAGAGTACGAAGCAAAACAGAGAATAGTGATCGATGAAAGAACGGGTACCGTAGTCTCCGGTGTAGAGGTAGAAGTGGAGCCCGTAATGATCACTCACGGCGATATAACGATAAAGATTGAAGAGAGCGAGGCTCTTCCCCCGATGAAAAAAGGTAGCGATGCGCTCAATGTTGGCTCGAAGATGCAACTGCAGCCCGATCGGCATGCGCTTGTCGTTAAACCTGGCGCGGCAACGGTTGCAAATCTTGCCCGCTCGCTCAAAAAACTCGGTGCTACTCCCAAAGATGTCATTTCGATACTTGAAGCGATGAAAAATGCGGGCGCGATACACGCAGATCTG
>JALSXE010000251.1:0-3377 GCA_027072755.1 Campylobacterales bacterium
AGCTCAAACTGCGTGAACAGTTGGATCTGCTCAAAGACTACAGATCGAACCCGTTCAAAACCCTGATCCGCCCGAAAGAGGTCAAAGAGGTCCCGTCGGTTACGAACCCCGTAGCGATCATAAGCGCGTTCTCTTTTATGAAGATGCTGGACGAACAGCAGAACAGGTTCGAGTATGAGGTGGAGTCACTTAAAAACTTCATAGATCTGCTGAACCGTAAAGTGACGCTTCTAAAAGATATTCTGGAGCTCGATCCGAACGATAAAGAAGCATCTTTGGAACTGGCGCGTACCGAGAAGGAGGTGGCGGAGGCCGAAGATGCCCTCACTCTTCACCAGACAGCTCTGATAGTCTATAAAAAGAAGGTCGACGAGATCAGACTGCGCCTTACCGACCAGATCATGCAGCAGGCCAAGAAAGCGGGAACTATCGGTGCCGCGCTTCTTATAATCCTTCTTTTTGTCCTTCTTTTCAAATGGCTTGTCAAACGTACCATCACCGACAACGAGCGCTTCTATATGGCGAACAAGATCATAAACTTCACATTCTTTTTTCTCGCGATAATCATTCTTCTTTTCGCCTATATTGAGAACGTTTCGTATCTCGTAACCGTACTCGGCTTCGCTTCCGCCGGTATCGCGATCGCCATGAAGGACTGGTTTATGAGTATGCTCGGCTGGCTGGTCATAGTTCTGGGGGGATCGATACATGTAGGCGATCGCATTCGGGTCGACAAAGACGGCAAGATGTATGTGGGCGATGTTCTGGATATTTCGCTTTTGCGAATCACGATGCTCGAAGATATAACATTGACGACCTACAAGCACAACCGTCGTGCCGGTCGAATCATATTCATACCGAACAACTACATTTTTACCGATATGATAGCCAACTATACGCACGCGACTCTAAAGACCGTCTGGGACGGGATAGATTTCACGATCACCTTCAACTCGAACCACAAGAAGGCTCAGCATATAGCCAGGGAGACAGCGAAGAAGTATGCGAAAGGGTACACCGACATAACCCGAAAACAGCTAAACAAGTTGAGATCGAAATATAGCCTTAAAAACACAAATGTAGAGCCGAGGGTATACTCGTTCATAGAGGAGAACGGCATAAGAATAAGCGTATGGTATATGACAAACGCATACGCCACACTGACACTAAGAAGTACGATTTCGGCCGATATTCTCGACCAGATAAAAGAGGAGGATGATATAGCCATAGCATATCCGTCACAGCAGCTCTACCTGGAGCGCGCCAGAAAGAAACCTACACTTCCCGATCTTTCAGAGAGCACGATTTCGGTATGAAAAAGGTCTTTTTCAAAACGTTCGGGTGCAGAACGAACCAGTTCGATACCCAGGTGATGATCTCGAGGCTCGGTAGCTACAGGCTCGCCCAAAGCGAAGAGGACGCCGATGTCATCGTGGTGAACTCATGTACCGTCACAAACGGTGCCGACAGCGGCGTTAGGGGCTACATTAACCAGGCGAGGCGCATAAACGAAAATGCAAGGGTGATTCTGACCGGATGCGGAGCGCATACGAAGGGAGAGTCGCTCTTTGAGAGCGGAAAGGTCGACGGTGTCTTCGGCCACAGCGAAAAAGAGAAGATACGCCGTTTCATAGAGAGTGACGAGCGTTTCTACGAGATAGGTGATCTCGAACATATAGACAGTACGGTCGTAGAGCAGTTCATAGGAAAGTCACGCGCCTTTATCAAGATACAGGAGGGGTGCGACTTCAGGTGCAGCTACTGCATAATACCCTATGTCCGCGGAAACGCGAGGAGCCTTGACGAAGATCTTATACTTGAACAGGTGAGGCGGCTGGCCGCAAACGGTTTCGGAGAGTTCATCCTGACCGGTACCAACGTTGGAAGTTACGGGAAAGATAGAGGAGGCTCTCTGGCCGGACTTTTGAAGCGCATGAGCCGAATACGCGGAGTAAGACGTATAAGAGTAGGCTCGCTTGAACCGATACAGATCACACCGGAGTTCAGGGAACTGCTGGGTGAACCGTGGATGTCGCGCCATCTGCATATAGCTCTGCAGCACACTTCCGACAGAATGCTCGAGCTCATGAACCGCAGAAACGGCTTCGAGAGCGACCTCGAGCTTTTCGAAGAGATATCCCGTCTCGGATATGCGATCGGAACGGACTTTATCGTAGGCCATCCCGGTGAAGGTGAGGAGGAGTGGAGAGAGGCGATAGAGCGGGTGGAGCTTCTGCCTCTGACACATATACACGCCTTTACATACTCACGCAGAGACGGTACGCCCAGCGCCGTTATGAAGCCTGTAGTACCCGGAAACATCGCCAAAGAGAGGCACAGGGAGCTGACCTCTTTGGTAAAGAGGAAAAACCTGGCCTTCAGGCGCTCTTTGAAAAGGCCGCTCGAGGTTTTAGTGGAGAGTGTCAAAGGGGGGCGCTATGTCGGTCTGGATCAATATTTCAACAGGGTGGAGATAGAGTGCGGCCGGGATATAACGGGCGAGTGGGTAGTGCTGGAAAAATTCGAAGCTCATGAGGGAGGAAATCGTGGAAGTCTCTAAGAAAAACAGATACATCATAGCCGTTTCCGCTCTTCTTGTCGTTTCGCTGCTTCTGTTTGCCCTTCTTAGAGACAGGTCGCATCTTATAGATGCACAAACAGCGCAGAGTCTTATAGAGAGCTCTCTGGTAGAGGATGCGAAGATCGACGGCGCCTACCTATATTTCAAGAGCGGTAAAGAGCGGTACAAGGTCCCCAAGGATGCCATAGACCTCAAAGAGCTCTACAAAACTACGGCGGTAGCGGTAAAAGAGCCCAACCCATACCTTGCCGATCTAATCACCGTAGGTATTCTGGCCCTTTTGGTGGTCTACCTCCTAAGGTGGGCAAGAAAGAACCGCGAACTCAAGGAGCAGCAGCTTAGCGAGCAGATCCAGTTTGCAAGTGAGCTTCAAAGACCGAGTGACATCAAGCCTATGGTATCAAATATAACCTTCAAGGATGTCGCCGGGATAAACGATGTCAAGGAGGAGCTCGAGGAGATCATAGATTTTCTAAGGCACCCGGGCAAATATCTCAGTTTCGGTATCCGTATGCCGCGGGGTGTACTTCTGGTAGGGCCTCCCGGAGTCGGAAAGACCCTTATAGCGAAAGCTGTTGCGGGTGAAGCGGGAGTACCTTTTTTCTATCAGAGCGGTGCATCGTTCGTCCAGATATATGTGGGCATGGGTGCCAAACGGGTAAGAGAGCTTTTTAAAAGGGCAAAAGCGGCCGCTCCGGCGATAGTCTTCATAGATGAGATAGACGCCGTGGGAAAAGCCCGAGGAGGTATGCGCAACGACGAACGCGAAGCTACTCTGAACCAGCTTTTGACGGAG
>JALSXE010000252.1:0-3365 GCA_027072755.1 Campylobacterales bacterium
TTTGAGAGCGGTCGTCTTGATTCTGATATCTACATCTATATCGCTTGTCGTGGTATGGTACCGGCCTTCGTAGGTCCCGTCTTCGAGGCCGCTGTAGTCTATGGGTGCACGAATGCTCTGTACAATACGCCTGTCGACGAGACTTTCGAGATTCAGCCCTATCAGTTTCTCGCGCTCCGATTTGAAGATTTCGACGAAATATTGGTTGACGTTTACGATATTGAAATCGGTATCGTAAAAAAATATGCCCACCGGTACATTGTCGAATATCAGATCCATCTCCGCCTTGTGGGCTTTTAGCGCACGGATTACATGAGTGTTTTTTTTCCGCAGTGTCAGGGCATCCAGAATGGTCTTGTTTATACGCCCCGAACTGGATATCAGAAAAGCCAGATAGGCCAGCACCAGAACCCCCATCATCAGCTCCGTCGGCTCGCTGCTTACAAAGAGCCACGCCGCCGTTCCGCCCAGTATCGTGAAGATATATGTGGCCGCCGTAATACGGTCCGAAGAGAGCGTGGTGACGGCTCCGGACGCGAGGCCTCCCATGATAAATGCCATAAGAAAGTCGAGCGCTATATTCTGCCTTCCGAGAAAATACCAGAGGCTGCTCACCCATACGAGAGCACTTAGAAACATTCCTATCCAAAGAAGGAGCCAGGCACGTTTTACCGCGATCTCCTCCTGGTGCGCCTTGTAATAGAGATATGCGACAAGGCGGTAGAACATCACGGCAACGATCAGACTGAACCATATCGCCACACCCGTCTCCGAAGTGGGCCAGTAGACCACCAGCACCACCATAGCCGCAAGAATATTTATCACTATGCTAAAAGGCGCGGAGTTGTAGATCATATCTATCATCTGGCGGCGGAGCTTCTCTTCGTGCGCTCTCATCAAAACTCCTTCTGCATGACGGCTACCGCTTCACCAAGAATATGCAGTTCCGACGGCTCAGTCTCTATGACGGGATATGCGCTGTTTAAAGAGGTGCAGACCCACCCGCCGTCTCTTTCGCTTCGCTCGAGCCGTTTTATAAAGAGCTCTTCGCCGATCCTGACCACATATATCCCCCCGCTTCTCACCTCACAGCGACTTCTGTCCACCGCCACGATATCCCCGTCGTGCAGCAGGGGCTCCATCGAGTCGCCTTTTACCTCGAGAGCCTCTATATACTTCAGACGGCTTCTGCCGCCCAGAAGATCGACCAGTTCCTCCCCTATCCGAATGGTCTCATACTCCTCCTCCCAGTTGAGCGCACCGCTTCCGGCGGATGCGTTTATCTGTCTGAAGTACCTGATCGTAGCGAACTTTTCGGTGCTCTCTTCCAGCGATTTCGGAGCCTGGTCGTAAAGCAGCCAGTTTATGCTGATTTTTCTCCTGGCGCAGAAATCCGATATCTGCCCGAGTGGAAGCGTTCCCCGTTTCTTGAGTACGGAGAAGTAGGCCGGCACTATCCCCAGCGCTTCGGCCACATCTTTATCCAAAACTTTCCGTTCCCCCACCTCGGCACTGAGGATATCCTTCAGCCGAGTCAAAACTTCATCGAAAGATAGCATTTCACATCTTTAGAAATTGATATATTTTGGCCCTATCATACCATACGGGCCTACAATTGTATCTGATATTCAACCCTGTTTAAACAGTTACACAACCGAATAAGCGGAAAAGGAGGCCCAATGATAATACATCTCGATCTCGACTCCTTCTTCGCCTCCTGCGAGAGGCTTCTGAACCCCTCTTTAAAGGAGGCTCCCATAGCTGTCGGAGGCAGGGGCGACCCGTTCATCTTCGACAGCCGCAGCCGAAATATCGACATCACCCTCGAAAACAGCGGCGCCTTCGTACCGACCATATTCTACGACTCCGAAAGCTCCTTCGATGAGTACTTCGTAGAGGGGCGCAAAATACGCGGCATAGTCATCACATCGAGTTACGAAGCGAGAGCCTTCGGTGTAAAGACCGGTATGACCGTAAGAGAGGCGCTTCAGCGCTGCCCGAATCTTACGGTGCTTCCTCCCAACCACCTCTTCTACCACGAGTGCTCACACAACCTGAAGCTCTATTTGGAGACGAAGATTCCGGTGTTGGAGCAGTACAGCATAGACGAATTTTTCGGCGATCTCGGAGGATGGGTGGATGATAGGGAGGTTCCGTATTTCATAGATGAGTTGCGAAAGGATATAGAGGCGAGGTTCGGGCTGCCGGTATCGATAGGGGCCGCCCCCTCGAAGTGGATAGCGAAGATGGCTACAAGCGCGGCCAAACCCAACGGCTGCAAAACGCTCTTCGAAGAGGATGTCGACAGCTTCGTAGACCCCCTCCCGATAGAGGCTTTTCCGGGCATAGGCAGAGGCTTTTCCAGACGGCTCCGCTCCTACAAAATAGAGACCCTGAAGGATCTGAAGGAGTCGAAACACCTTCTCTATCGCTGGAAAAAGCCCGGCATCACCCTCTACCACCGCGTAAACGGAGACGACAAAGAGCCTGTGATCCCCGGGCGCGACAGGCGCTCCATAGGGATATCGCGCACGATAGATCCGCTCTTTGACAGGAACGAGGCCAAAAGGCGTCTTGCGGTTTTGTGCCGGCACCTCTCCCAACTGCTCGCAAAGATAGAGAGCAGACCTAAAACCCTGTTTCTCGGCATCAAATACCAGTTCGGCCAGAGATCCAAGAGGAGTGTGAGCGAAACGTTCATCTTCAGCGAATCGGCTCTCAGAGAGCGCGTAACGGAGCTCTTCGAGACGATAGACATATACCGCTCGCTGGCGATAGTGCGCCTGGCGGTTAGCTGCGGGAACTTCGAGACGAAGGCGACCGCGAGAGGCTCTCTCTTTACCTACGAGAGAGAGACGAAGATGCAAAAGGTGTGGCTTCAGGCGGTAAAGGTACGCAGGAAATACGGTGTAGACGCCATAAAGTCGGGTATCGAGCTTCTATAGTCCGTTGGCCTCTTCGAAGATCTTTCTGCTTTCGTCGCTATGAAAGATAAATACAACATCCATCTGAGGACGGCTCTTTAGAAACTCCTTCACCGTCCGGTAGGCGATCTTGGCCGCACGTTCGGGCGGAAATCCGTATGCGCCCGTGGAGATTGCCGGAAACACCACCGAGTCGCATCCGAGCTCTGCCGCCCTTCTTAGAGAGTTCCTGTAGGCATCGGCGAGGAGTTCGTCGCACCTTTCGCCGCACCTGCCCCAGACGGGCCCTACCGTATGTATCACATATTTCGCCGGAAGGTTTCCGGCCGTAGTGGCTACCGCCTCACCGGTGGGCAGGCCGCCGGGGTACTCTCTGCTGCGAATTTCTCTGCACTCCTGCAAAATCTTCGGCCCGCCCGCCCTGTGTATGGCGCCGTCGAC
>JALSXE010000253.1:0-9398 GCA_027072755.1 Campylobacterales bacterium
CTTTCGAGCTGATTTTCGGAAAAATATTATACCGATAATCGGCTTTCGCTCCGAAACTTTTTGTTGTACAATAACCGCATGATGAGCAAGCTCGAAAAGATAGTCGCGGAATCAGACGCACTTTTGATTACAGCGGGAGCCGGAATGGGGGTTGATTCCGGGCTGCCCGATTTCAGGGGGAACGAGGGGTTTTGGCGGGCCTACCCTGTGGCAAAGAGGCTGGGTCTCAGTTTCGTGGAGTTGGCAAACCCCCGCTGGTTCGAGGAGGACCCGGCGCTTGCATGGGCTTTTTACGGTCATAGGCTGCATCTATACCGTGACACCGAGCCCCATGACGGGTTTGGCAAGCTTTTGGATTCGGCGAAGAGCAAAGAGGAGTGGTTCGTCTTTACCTCCAATGTAGACGGACAGTTTCAAAAAGCCGGATTCGATGAAGAGAAAATCGTGGAGTGTCACGGAAGCATCCACCATCTGCAGTGCAGCAGCTGTGACGGGGGTATATGGAGTGCCGACGGGGTCGAGATACCGATAGATATGGAGAGTTTCAGGGCACTCGAGTGGCCGAAGTGCCCAAAATGCGGATCGACCGCCAGGCCCAACATTCTGATGTTCGGCGACTGGGGTTGGGACGCCGGCCGCACCCGCATGCAGGAAGAGAGGTTCGAAGACTTTTTGCAACGAGTAGCCCTGAAGAGGCTGAGGCTCGTAATAGTTGAGATAGGTGCCGGAACCGCGGTGCCTACCGTGAGGATGACCGGTGAGCGCATAGCGAGGGATTTTGGTGCGACGCTAATACGGATAAATCCGAGAGAGCCGCATATAGAGGCCTCTTTGGGCTTCGGTGTAGCTATGGGCGGCCTCGAAGGAATTGAAAAATTAATTGGAGTGTAGTTGAAGAATGGTTAAGAAGGTTTTGGCAGCCGTATCTATAATAGTTCTATTTGGAGGATGCCAGTCTCAGGAGTCTTATTTGCATAAACACTCTCCGGCGTTTGTGCAGGGGTATCACAGCGGGTGCGAAAATGGGCGGGAGAGTGCCCGTAACAGCTTCATTGAACGAACGCCTCCCGAACGCTATTTTAACGACCCGGAATATAAAAAGGGTTGGGATGAGGGTTACGAGAGCTGTTATGAGGATGAAGAGTTCGAGCAGCAGATGAGCAGGCCCGCAATTTTCAGGGAGTAGGTTTTCAGTCCCGTCCCTGATTTTCCAGCTCCTCCTGCAGCTCCAAAAGTTCGAGGTAGCGGTCCGCTTTTGTGTTGTACTCGATTTCGAGTTCGTTCAGTTCGTCTGTAAGATTCTGTATCCCTTTTTCCCTGTAGCAATCGGGGTCCGCAAGGCACTCGTTCAACTGCGCTATGCGCTCTTCGAGTGCGTCGATCTCATCCGGCAGGCATTCGAGTTCGCGCTGTTCGTTGTAGCTCAGTTTTTTCTTTTTTGTCGTTTGTCGTTTGTCGTTCGCCGTTTGATCTTTTCGGGTTTGGAGTTCCCGTTCATACTGCTGTATGTTTTTGAGCTCCTTTTCGATAGCGAGAAACTCGGAGTAGGGTTGATAGCTCTCTTCGACTATGCCGTGTCCTTTGAAGATGAACAGTTTTTTGGCTATCTTGTCGACGAAATAACGGTCGTGGCTTACAAAGATGAGGGCTCCCGGAAAGTTTAGCAGATACTCTTCGAGTATGTTGATGGTGGGAATATCCAGATCGTTGGTAGGTTCGTCGAGAATCAGGCAGTCGACCTTTTTTGTAAACAGAAGCGCAAGTGCGACGCGGTTCTTCTCGCCGCCGCTAAGCACTCCTATCTTTTTATCCAGATACTCTTTGGGAAAGAGGAAATTTTTCAGATAGCCGTAGACGTGCATATTTTTGCCCTGTACGTCTACACGGTCTCCGCCGTAAGGGCAGAATGTCTCTATCAGGTTTTTGTCGTCGTCGAGCATCTCTCTGTGCTGGTCGAAGTAGCCTATTTTGAAATCCCCGCGTTTTATGACTCCTCCGTCTGGCTTTTCGCGGCCGAGTAGCAGATGCAGAAAAGTGGACTTTCCGCTTCCGTTTTTGCCCACTACGGCTATGCGGTCTTTCTGGAGTATCCTGTTCGAGAAGTTGTGAATGAGCAGTTTCTCTCCAAGCCTCTTTTCGAGATGCTCTATCTCGAAGAGGACCTTCTTTCTGCTTACTCCCTCTTCACGGTTGAAGTGGTGTTTTTCGCGTTCCAGTTCGAGCTTTATTTTGCGTATGACCGAAGGGTTTTTCTTCGCCTGTTCGCGCATCTGCATGACCCGTTTTTTACGCCCTTCGTTCCGTTTTAGTCTCGCTTTTACGCCTCGTCGGAGCCACTCTTCTTCCGATTTTAGGAGTTTAAGAAGGTTTTCATGCTCTTTGGCCATCGCGTGAAGAAGCTGCTCTTTTTGGTGAAGATAGCTCTCGTATCCACCTTTGAAGCTTCTGAGTTTATGATCGTCGATCTCCACGGTTCTGGTCGCTATGCGGTCTATGAAGTAGCGGTCGTGCGAGATGAGAAGTAGTGTGAACTTCTCTTTCAAAAGCAGCTCCTCCAGAAACTCCACCATATAAACGTCCAGGTGGTTGGTGGGTTCATCCAGCATCAGAATATCCGGTTTTTTGAGTAGCAGTGACGCTAGGGCCACACGTCTTTGCTCTCCGCCGCTGAGCAGATTTACCGGCCTGTTCTCGTAGGCTTTTAGGTCGAACTCTTTCAAAATTCGCTCTATCTTGTCATCGAGGTTCCATGCGTTGTGGTAGTCGAGAAAGGCCGTCAGTTTTGCGTGCTCTTCAAGCAGAGCCCTGTTCTCGAAATCGTCGGCGAGCTTTTCGGAGATCTCTTCGAAGCGCCTCTTCGCCTCCTCTATCTGTGTCAGCTCTTTCTCTATCGCCTCTCTTACGCTTACGCCGGCTTCAAAGACCGGCTGCTGGGAGAGCATCTCTATACGGATTCCCTGTCTGACGACCCTTTTTCCGGCATCCGGCTCTATCTCTCCGCTGACGATTTTCATAAGGGTGCTCTTGCCGCTGCCGTTACGGCCGACGATCACGATTCTCTCATATTCGTCAATATGAAAATTGATTCCTTTGAAGATGATTTGAGTCTCAAACTGTTTGTCCACATCAAGCAGATCAACGAGTGCCATAAACGCCTTTTCTTACAAAGATGATTTACATTAATGAATTGAAACGAGATTTTAACCTAACTTGGCTATAATCATCATTATTTTGACAGGAGGGTCCATGAAGATGCAGGGGAAAAGAGGATGATTCAGGCTCTCTCGGCTATATTTTTCCTATATGTCCTTATAAAAATCTATATCAGTGTTATGCAGATTGGGTATGTGGCACGCGCAAAACATATGAACCCTGTATTGATGACCCCAAGTCGCTATATGAAGGCGGCCGACTACCTGATCTCCACGGAGCGCGTAAAGATAGTGGAGACTCTGATCGAGTATGCGCTGTTCATCTTCTGGCTCTCGTGGGGTATAAGATGGCTCGACACGCTGACATGGAACTTGAACCCGATTTTGCAGGCGGTAGTTGCCGTCAACCTCTTTCTGATCGTAAACTATATTGTGGAGCTTCCGTTTTCGATCTATAAGACCTTCGTGATAGACGAGAGGTTCAAGTTCAACAATATGACCCCGGATCTTTTCGTAAGCGACCAGATAAAGGGCGGACTGATGACGTTGGCGGTCTCTACCGTTATAAGCGCCGCTGTAGCGTGGATAATAATGAACGTTCCGATGTGGTGGTTCTTCAGCTTTCTTCTGATATTTGCGGTCATTGTAGCGGTAAATCTGATATACCCTACCATCATCGCGCCTATGTTCAACAAATTCACCCCTCTTGAGAACGAGGATCTCAACGCCAAAATAAAAGATCTTCTAAACAGAAGCGGCTTCGAGAGCGAGGGAGTTTTCATGGTCGACGCAAGCAGACGCGATTCGAGACTTAACGCATATTTCGGAGGGCTGGGCAGAAGCAAGAGAGTGGTTCTTTTCGATACCTTGCTGAAAAAACTCAACGATAACGAACTGCTTGCCGTTCTCGGCCATGAGTTGGGCCACTTCAAACACCACGATATATACAAAAACATCGCTATGCTCGGTGGAATTCTCTTTGTGGGTTTCTATATGTTCGGCCATATTCCGACAAGCTTTTTTATGGAACTCGGTGTAAGAGAGACACCCGCAATGCTGATGGTTCTTTTCATGCTTCTTATCTCGGTCTTTCTATTCCTCTTCATGCCCATCATCAGTTTTGTAAGCAGAAAAAACGAGTACGAGGCCGACAGGTACGCCGCTCAGCTCTGTGACGCAAGAGATCTTGTAAGCGCTCTAAAGAAGCTTGTAGATGAGAACCGAAGTTTTCCGAAAGCCCACCCGCTAACTATATTTTTCTACTACTCCCATCCGCCGATAGTCGAGAGACTGAAAGCTCTTGGCGACAAGAGCACGGCGGACAAGAGCGACGAGGCTCTAAAAGGAGAGTGCAGCCTGTGACTATAGAAGAGGCTTTGAGAAAAGCTTCAGCAATGCTGGCGGAAACGGCTTCCAGGCCGCGAATGGAAGCCGAGATTCTCATGGCCCACCTCCTGGGATGCGACAGGGTTCGGCTCCATCTGAACTCCTCCGAAAAACTTGCGGAAGATGAGCCCTTTTTCGACCTGATAAAAAGACGCGCTGCGGCGGAGCCGGTCGAGTATATAACGGGTAGGGTTTCGTTTTACGATATAGAGCTTGAGGTCGGGCCCGGCGTTCTGATAGCGAGGCCGGAGACCGAGCTTTTGGTCGACAAGTGTGCGGAGATCATAGCGGCAAACCGTTTGAGTGATATAGCGGAGATAGGTGTCGGTAGCGGTGCCGTAAGTATCGTACTGGCACGAAAGTTTCCGAATTTGCGTATAACGGCCACCGATATAAGTGCAGACGCGCTCCGTTACGCCGAAAGAAATATAGAGCGTTACGGCCTTGCCGACAGGATAGAGTTGGTCGAGTGCAGCCTTATAGACGGCGTCGACGCTAATATGGAGATGATCGTATCGAACCCTCCGTATATAGGCGAGGATTACGAGCTGCCTGACACTTTGCACTACGAGCCCGAAAACGCTCTGATAGGCGGGAAGTGCGGCGATGAGCTTCTTAGAAAGATAATAGATACGGCAAATGAGCGAAAAGCGGGTCATCTTCTTTGTGAAATGGGGTATGATCAAAGAGATTCGATTTCGGAATACTGCCGCATGCTCTCGCTACCTGTGCCGCAATTTTACAAAGACCTGGCCGGATTTGACAGGGGGTTCTATCTGAACTTTACAAAAAACGAAAGGACAACATAAATGAAAAGAGCGGATGCAGCAGTAAAGCTCTCTATGCCCAAATATCTATGGATACCCTATCTGATGCTTCTTGGAATAACACTTGGGGTCGGTCTGAGTGCGGGGGTGTTCGCCGCTCCCGTCATATTCCATGCCGACGATCTGCTGGGCGGGGGAGTGCTTTCGCACTACCAGGAGGGGCTCATAATGACTCAGATATTTATAAAGAGCAATATAGTGGTGAATATAACGTGTGCAGCCATACTTGTAGCGGAAGGGTACCATTTTCTCCGTTTCTATCGCGACCCCGTAACTTTCTACAGCGCTTTTGTAACCGTCTGGACGGGGTTTATGTTTACGCTTTACTATACACCGCAGATTATCGAGTTTCAGGCGCAGGGTGAGTCGATTCTGAAAAACGAGCTTTTTCAAAAAGCGCATGTAGCCTCTGAGTGGGATTTCAAGATCTTTGTGGTAGCATTGACGATACTTTTGGGACGATATCTCTACAGAAAAATCGTCTGAACCGAGGTTGAAGAATGATTGTAATCAAAGGGTTGAAGAAGAGTTTCGGCCCGAAAGATGTGCTAAAAGGGGTAGACCTTACGATTCCAAAAGGCAAGACAACCGTAATTTTGGGTCTATCGGGCGGCGGCAAGTCCACAATCATCAAACATATCGTGGGCCTTTTGAAACCCGACGAGGGTGAGATATGGGTAGACGGTGAAGAGATAAGCCGTGCCGATGAAGAGCAGATACGACGCATCAGGAAAAAGGTCGGTTTCCTGTTTCAGAGCGGAGCGCTCTTTGACAGCATGAACGTTTATGAGAATGTGGCGTTTCCCCTTAGAGAGCATACGAATATGGATGAAGAGTCGATTAGAGAGCGGATAATAGAGCGGCTGGAGATGGTGGCTCTGAAGCCTAAAGAGGTGATGAATCTCTTTCCCGACGAGCTTAGCGGCGGAATGCGCAAGCGGGTAGGTCTGGCACGTACGATTGTAATGGATCCGCAGATAATTCTCTACGACGAGCCTACAAGCGGCCTTGACCCTATCACCAGCGATCTTATCTCCCAGATGATCATACATTTGAAAAATAGACTGGGGGTCACTTCGGTTCTGATTTCACACGATATCAAAGAGAGTTTCAAAGCCGGTGACTATTTCGCGATGCTTTATGACGGAAAGATAATAGAAACGGGTGATGCGGAGCATTTTAAAAATACGAAAAACCCCTATGTAAGGCAGTTTCTGGATGGGAGGAGTGAAGGTCCCATCCAGTTTCAGGAGCGTTGAGAGGAGCTTAGTCCATCTGGTTTCGCATCCAGGTCGGGATGTCGAGTATCTCTTCGTTGTCGTATCCTCCCACAACCTTTACGCGCGGAGTGCTGGCGGGAATCGAAGATTCGTCGAGTTCAGGCTGCATCAGGGTTATCTGTGTCTTGGTCTCTTTTTTCTCCTCTTCGGCCCTCTTCTCCTCTTCGTTTTCAAAACCGGTTGCCACTATGGTGATCTTCACTTCATCCGGTGCGAGAGTCTCGTCGGTCGTAGTTCCGAAGATTACGTGAGCATCCTCGTCGGCGTTATCTTCCACAATGCCCATAGCTTCGCTGATCTCAAGAAGCGGATACTCGGGGTGGATATGGAAGTGGACGAGAACACCCATCGCGCCGTTTATGCTCATATTGTCGAGCAGAGGCGATTCGATGGCGTTTTTGACCGCTTCGTATGCCGAGCTCGGTCCGTTCGCCTCTCCTACACCCATCAGCGCCAGTCCCCTATGGCTCATGACCGTGTTTACGTCCGCGAAGTCAAGATTTATGTCGTGTTCCCCTTTTGAGAGTATGACATTGCTGATTCCGCTGACCGCACGGGCGAGGATGTTGTCTACCATCTTGAAGCTCTCTTTGATACCGAGGTTTTTATCGATTATGCTCAGAAGCTTTTCGTTGGGAATGACGATTATGGAATCGCTCTCTTTTTTAAGCTCTTCTAGACCGCTGTCGGCAAGTTTCTGCCTCTTTCTTCCTTCGAATCTGAAAGGCTTTGTGACCACAGAAACTGTCAGAGCACCCACCTCTTTTGCCGCCTGTGCGATGATCGGCGCCGCTCCGGTACCGGTGCCTCCGCCGAGACCGGAAGAGACGAAGACGATATCGGCTCCGTCGAGAACCTCTTTAATCGCATCGAAACTCTCTATCGCGGACTGCTGGCCGATCTCGGGCTTCATACCCGCACCCAGACCTTTCGTAAGCTTTTCGCCTATCTGTATCTTGTATGGGGCCTTTGAGGTTTCAAGGGCCTGTACGTCTGTATTCGCCACGATCAGGTCGATTCCCTCTATTCCCTGGTTGATCATATGGTTGATCATATTTCCGCCGCCGCCGCCGACCCCTATAGCTTTTATCTTGGCTCCGCTGATGGTAGGGGACTCTTCGATTGAAAATTTGCTGCTCACTCTTCACTCCTTTAAAATATCTGTGTCATCCAGTGCCAAAACTTTTTGATCTTTTGGCCGAAACTCTCTCTCTCGTCCTCTTGCGTCACCCGCGCCAGAGTCTGTTTTATCTCGTCGTTCTTCAGATTACCGGGCTCGGGCTGCTCTTCGGAGGTCAGCGATACCTCTTTGGTATCTCCCTCACCGGATGCCGAAATACCCTTTTTGTGTAACATCTTCCTGTTGGAATCGATCTCATATTGGGTATATCCGCCGGCCGCATACTCCAGGAGTCCGACTACCGTCGAGAATGCCGGGTCGTGCAGCGGTTTGAAATCACCTTCGAGTTGCAGCGGCTTCGCTATGCGTACCGGCATGTTGTCGAAAATCGCCATGGCCAGCTCCCTGATCCCTTCGAGCTTGGTCATTCCGCCTGTCAGGACAATTCCCGCCCCTATCTGCTCTTTAAGGTTGCTCTTTTCGAGCTCTTTGGCCAGGATCATAAGGGTCTCTTGAACCCTCGCCTGAATGACGTTGTAGACAATCTCCAAAGAGACTTCGTGATTCTCGTTCTCATCACCGATTACAGGAATCTCTATGAGCTCGTTGGAGGGGGCCTTCAAGGAGCCGTAGTCGAGTTTTATCTTTTCGGCCACGTGAAGGGGAGTGTGCAGGGCCATCGAAAGGTCATTGGTGATATGGTTGGAGCCGACCGCGAGAAACGTGTTGAAGCGTATCGAGTTGCCGGAGTGGACCACCATCTCACATGTAGAGCCGCCCATATCTATTACGCAGACACCAAGCTCTTTTTCGTCGTCTCCGAGTACCGAAATTGCCGAGGCGTAGCCGGCAAGGACCACGCTATCTATCTCTATGCCTGCAGATTTGACAGCTTTTTTCAGGTTGCTCAGGTTCGACTTTTGTGTAGTGATGATGTGTGTGTCGACTTCGAGGCGGCTGGCATTCATGCCGAACGGATCTTCTATAAACTCCTGTTCGTCGACCTTGAAGTTGTACGGCAGTACATGCAGTACCTCATATTCGTTCGGTATGTTGGCATTGTAAAGAGCGGTCTGCATGACACGGTTTATCTCTTTTATGCCGATCTCCTGCTGGGGTATATTTACGATTCCGGAGCTGTTTATCGATCTTGTATATGCGCCGGAGATCGATATGACCGCTTTGGGGGCTATGGTGCCGGCAAGGCGCTTCGCATCGCTTATTGCCTGTCTTATGGAGCGGGATGTCAACTCGATATTGGTTATCGTACCTTTTCGTACCCCCTGTGACTTTGCGACACCGGAGCCGACTATGTTTATACCGCTCTCTCTCTGTTCGGCAATGACAACGCTGACTTTGCTGGAACCGATGTCAATCGCCAGAAGAGGTTTGCTCACTCGCTTTCCTTTAGATATATTTCAACCGGATACTGTTGCTGAAGCCTTTTTATAAGGCTGCTCTGAAGCAGATTCTCTTTCATCTTGCGGCTGTTATCTTTTATAAATGCGAGATTCTGCTCCAGTTTCTCTTTGTTAAGCAACTTCTGTTCCAGAACCTCGTAACTGACAGCTTTGTTGTCAAGAAGTATCGCTCCTTTGGCGCTTTTCGAGCTGAAGAGTTTCTGTAAAAAGGC
>JALSXE010000253.1:9408-12943 GCA_027072755.1 Campylobacterales bacterium
AGGTTTCAGTTTGTCAACGCTATCGCGTGTCAGGAAGTCTGAAACAGTTGCATTTTGCAGGTTTTTACTTGCGGATTCGGCAAGCTCCATGAGCTTCTCTCTTCTTATCTTCTCTATGTAGTCCACTTTGACATCCGGATACGCCTCTTCGAAACTCTCTTCCCTCGGAAGGATCACTTCATCTACCCTTATTACGACATATTTGTCGTCTTCGATTTTAGGCTTGAGCGTAGTGTGTGGCGTCGCCGCTTCGATATCTTTCCAGGTCTCTTCGGAAAACCTGGGATCGTTCGCATCGAGCGTCAGGCTCTCCTGCGGCGCTCTTTTCCCTTTTTTCAGATCGATATAGGCGAGTTGGGCCGATTTTTTCGCGGCTTTGAGGCGAAGCGCTTCGATAACACTCTCTTTGGCCTCTTCGAGAGGGAGAATTTTGCCTTCGCTGTCGGTGAAATCTGTCCTGTTGGCCCTGTAGTACTCCTCTATGGCCGTTTCGTCGGGTTTCTCGGAAGAGGGCTCAATCCAGAGCAGTGAGACTTTGTATCGCGTCGGTGTCATATACTTCGCCCTGTTTTGCTCCCAAAACTTTTTCAACTGCTCCCTCTCGGTTTTGACCTCGATATCCTCGGCATCGAAGACTTTGTATCTGATCTTGTCCGAGATGAAAATAGCCGAACCGAAAGCCTCCGTCTCGAGCGGTGTCGCATCCATCTCGAGCAGTCCCAGCGTCTTCTTGACCAGCAGTTCATTTTTCAGTGCGGCTTCGAAGGTCTTCGGCTTCATGCGCATGTTTCGCAGTGTCGACAGATAGAGCTCTTTGTCGAACGTACCGTCCTTCTGAAAAGCCGGAATCGAAACGACAGCCTGCTGAACTTCGCTGTCGTCTACAACAATTCCGTGTTCAGCGGCGAAATTTTTGATAAGGGCCTGGTAGATGAGCGACTGCAGGGCCTGCTGTTTGAGACCGAGCTGTTTTGCGGTGGCTTCATCGAGCCTGCCTCCGAGAGTACGGTTATACTGTTCGTATATATTGCTGTAGGCGTTTTGAAATTCAGTCATCGTGATCGGTATGTCGCCGACTTTGGCGACGCTGTTGCTTTTACTGCCGTACTGGTATGTACCCCATCCTACGAATCCGGCACCGACAAACGCGATAGTGCTGATCCATATGGTTACGACCAGGTATTTTCTGTGTTTTTGCATCCAGGTTATCATTCAAAGGCCTTTGGTAGCTTCGGTGAGTTATAATTGTTTTAACAATTTTATTTAAACCGAAATTAATTCCGGTTTAAATCGGCTCCGTTAACGTCGGAAATATCGGTATTATACGATAATTTTACAGTTTGTCAGAAACTTTGACAAACGTTGACACTTGGATCGGTAACTGAAAGGATGAAGATGGACAATTCGGAGATGATGAGGCGCGATCTCGCTCATATATGGCACCCCTGCACCCAGATGAAAGACCACGAGTCTCTTCCTCTCGTTCCGATAAGATCCGCAAAAGGTGTATGGCTGGAAGACTTCGACGGGAACAGGTATATAGACGCCATAAGCAGCTGGTGGGTCAACCTTTTCGGACATGCCAACGATTATATAGCGAAAAAGCTGACCGAACAGGCGGAAACTCTCGAGCACGTTCTGCTTGCAGGTTTTACGCACGAACCGGCGGTACGGCTTGCCGAAAGGTTGTGCGAGATCGTACCGGGTAATCTAAGCAGACTCTTTTTTGCCGACAACGGTTCGAGTGCGGTGGAAGTCGCGCTTAAAATGAGCTACCACGCACACCTTAACAACGGCGAGGAGCGGCCGCTATTTCTTTCGCTCACCAACAGCTACCACGGTGAAACGTTAGGCGCTCTTTCGGTCGGTGACGTAGAACTCTACAAGAAGACCTATGAACCGATTCTCATCAGGTCCGTACAGACACCCGTGCCTGCAGACAGAAGCGAGAGGGCGGCGCTTGAAGCGGCGGATGCCCTGGAGGATATTTTAAGAGTTCATGCAAAGAGAATCTCCGCTTTTATTGTAGAGCCGCTGGTGCAGTGTGCCGGAAACATGCATATGTACCACCCGATCTATCTGACGAAGGCGAAGGAGATATGCAAGAGGTACAACGTCCATCTGATCGCCGACGAGATCGCCGTAGGTTTTGGACGTACCGGAACGATGTTCGCCTGCGAGCAGGCCGGCATAGTTCCCGATTTCATCTGCCTCTCCAAAGGTCTTACGGGCGGATTCATGCCGATGGCCGCCGTCTTGACCCACGATGAGATCTACAACGCCTTTTACTGCGACTACCTCGAGTACAGAGCTTTTCTGCATTCACACAGCTATACCGGCAACCCGCTCGGATGCAGCTGCGCTCTGGCCGTGCTCGATATCTTCGAGAGAGAGAATGTTATAGAGAGAAATTTAAAAAAAGCGAAACTCATGGGTGAACTTTTAAAACCGTTCGAGAGCCTAGATAATGTCAGAGAGGTTCGCCAAACCGGAATGATAGCGGCGGTGGAGCTTGGAGGATACGCCCCTTCAGAGAGGGTAAACCTGAAGGTTTTCGACTTCTGCCTCAGGCGCGGAGTATTCGTTCGGCCGCTTGGAAGCGTTGTATACTTCATGCCTCCTTACGTTATAGGCGACGAGGAGATGAAGATGATGATAGAGACGGTATACGAAGCGGTGAAATCGTTATGAGAGAGGGTGTACGGATAGGGACTTCAGGCTTTTACTACGAGCACTGGCGCGGCGTTTTGTACCCGCACGATCTTCCCAAAAGCCGGTTTTTCGAATTTTATTGCAGAGAGTTCGCGACGGTCGAGCTAAACAGCACCTTCTACCATCTTCCGAAAGTGAAGACGACAGAGCACTGGCTCGACAAGTCGCCTGAAGATTTCCTCTTTTCGCTCAAAGCGTACCGCGCCATTACCCATTACCGCAAACTGCATGAATGCGAGGGGGAGCTCTACCGCTACCTGCACCTGATAAAACCGCTCAAGCCGAAGCTGGGCGCTATTTTGTTCCAGCTTCCTCCGTCGCTGCATATGGATCGCGGATTGTTGGAGGATTTTTTGAAAATTCTTCCTCTAGGCTACAGATTCGCTATGGAGTTCAGGCACGACAGCTGGCTCTGCGACGACATATACAACCTTCTGAAATCCTATAATGTGGCACTCTGCATAAACGATTTTGGAAGGCGCAAGATGCAGATGGAGCTGACGGCCGACTTCGGCTATATCCGTCTGCACGGCCCTACCGGCAGATACGGAGGAAGCTACAGCGAAGAGGAACTGGCCGAGTGGGCTGAGAGGATCGGTTCGGCTATGGATAGCCTGAAATCGATGTTCGTATACTTCAACAACGACTTCGGAGGCTACGCCGTAAAAAATGCCAGAAAGCTTATCGAGATGATATGACTGATTTTACGCAAAAAGCGTAAAATCATCTCGAAATCTGAGATTTCGAAGCTTCAGGGGGTTGTAGGGCCGCACAGGCCCTGCCAAATTACGGGCTTTGCCCGGAATTTGCGTAACATGAATGT
>JALSXE010000254.1:0-3331 GCA_027072755.1 Campylobacterales bacterium
GATGCCCATATTTACGGTCTTTACGGTCGTAATCTCGGTATAGCGTTTCAGATTGTCGACGACATACTCGATATATCGCAAAGCAGCGAACGGCTGGGAAAACCGGCCATGCACGACTTTGAGGAGGGCAAATGCACGCTTCCGTATATCTACCTTTTCGAGTCACTCGGCGAAGATGACCGCAAACGGCTGAAATCTCTGCATGCCAAAAAGCTCTCCGAGGAGGAGAAGGGGTGGATAAGAGCGATGATGGATGAAAGCGGCGCGCTGAAAAAGGCCTACCTTTATGCCAAAGAGCTTGGAGACGAGGCCGTTTCGCTGATGGAGGGTGAGGGCGAAACCTCTTTGGCGGATATAGTAACAGCTATGATAGAGAGGGATTTTTGATATGCAGTATGTCGTAGTCAGCTATTCACATAAAAATACCGATATAGAGGTCAGGGAGAAGCTGGCGTTTCCTGATGAAGATCTCAAAGCCAAAGCATTAGCGACACTTCTGAAAACGGAGGGGATCAGCGAAGCTATGCTGCTTTCTACATGCAACAGGGTAGAGTTTCTGGTAAGCACTTCTATACCCTCGGCCGCACTTCATGCGATCTTCGAACTGCTCCATGCGCACAGCGGCCTATCGATAGAGGAACTTGAAGGAAGAGCGGATGTATATGAGGATGAGGGGGCCGTGCACCATCTATTTTCAGTCGCCTCGTCTCTCGACAGCCTCGTAGTCGGTGAAACCCAGATAGCCGGCCAGTTGAAAGATGCATTCAGATTCGCTTTCGAGAACGGTTTCTGCTCCCAAAAGATTTCAAGATTGATTCACTATGCGTTCAAATGCGCGGCGGAAGTACGCAACACTACGGAGATATCTAAAAACCCCGGTTCGGTCGCCGGTGCCGCCGTATCGCAGGCAAAGGAGGTTATGGGAGGCAACCTGGGTGGATTTACCGGGCTTGTCGTGGGAGCCGGTGAGATGAGCGAAATAGTGGCGAAGCACTTGGTGGCCAACGGCTGCAACGTCATTATATTCAACCGCTCCGTAGAGAACGCCAAAAAGATTGCCGAAGCTGTAGGGGACCATATAGGTATAGAGCCGTTTCACGCCCTTTCGGACTACATCAACCGCTACAGGCTCCTCTTTTCGGCTACCGGTGCCCCGCATCCGATAATCACCGAAGATATGGTGGAGCCGACATCGTTCGAGAGGCACTGGTTCGATCTTGCCGTTCCCAGGGATATAGAGGATATGGGCGACGATAGCATAAACATTTATGCCGTAGACGATCTCAAAGAGATCGTCGACAACAATATGGCGATGAGAAAAGAGCAGGCACGAAGGGCTTACGAGATCGTCGGCCGCTATACGATGGAGTTTTTCAAGTGGCTTCAGACGCTCATGATCGATCCTCTTATAAAAGATGTCAGGGAGCAGGCGAGAAGGGCGGCGATGGCGGAGATAGAGCGCGCCGTAAAGAAGGGTTTCATCCCTCCGGAGTCCCGGAAAAACGTAGAGAAGCTGGTACACAACGCATTCAACAAATTTTTACATACACCCACAAAGCAGCTGAGGGATGTGGCGGAGCAGCCGAGGGCCGATACGATAATAGAGGCGATGAAGTACATATTCAAAACCGATGCGGATGTCAGGATGGTCGACAAATATAAGTGTGAATTCATTATGAAAGACGATTTACGCTGAACGGAAGGTGCCGATAACCTTGAAACTTTGATAAAATTCGCAAACGGTTTCGCTTTGAGCGGAATAGAAGCGCGGCTCGGCTGCGCGTGGGCCCGCTGCCGAAGCGAACGCAGAGTTATCGCAGCTTCGGCGGCTTTGCCGGCGAAGCGTATTAAATAAATGAAACAATGAGGAAAAAGAGAACAATGAGATCTTCAAAACTGCTGATACCTACACTGAAAGAGGCGCCCAAAGATGCCGTTCTTCCAAGCCATATATATCTTGTAAGGGGCGGGTTCATCTATCAGGTGGCCAGCGGTATATACGATTTTCTGCCTCTGGGCAAACGGGTTCTCGACAAGGTAAGAGCCATCGTAAAGGAGGAGTTGGACGCCGCGGGGTGTCAGGAAGTTCAGCTCGCCTTCGTGACTCCGGCGGAGCTTTGGAAAAAGAGCGGAAGGTACGAAAAGTACGGGGCGGAGCTCCTTCGCTTCATCGACAGAAAAGGGAACGAATTCGTCCTCGGTCCCACTCATGAGGAGATGATGGTGGAGCTTGCCGCACGGTTCATAAACAGTTACAAGCAGCTTCCGGCCAACCTCTACCAGATAAACCTCAAGTTCCGTGACGAAGCGAGGCCCAGATTCGGTCTTATGCGCGGGCGCGAGTTCATAATGAAAGACGGTTACAGCTTCCATGCCGATTACGAAGATATGGTTAGAGAGTTCGAACTGATGGAGAAGACATACCGTAAAATCTTCAGCAGGATGGGGCTCGACTTCAGAGTTGTAGAAGCCGACAGCGGTGCCATAGGCGGCGAAGGTAGCAAAGAGTTCATGGTCCTTGCCGACAGCGGGGAAGATACGATAGTGGTTTGCGAGGGGTGTGATTACGCCGCCAATATCGAGGCGGCCAAGAGAGCCGAAACGGTTGAGGTCCCGGAGGCTCCCGAAGCAGATCTCATGAAGTTCCATACGCCGGGTGTCACATCGATAGAGGATCTTGCGCAATTTTTTCATGTAGATCCGTACTACACGGTAAAGTGTGTCGCCAAACGGGCGGTTTACGACGGAGGGAAAAACGAGATCGTTCTCTTTTTCCTGAGGGGTTCGGATGAGCTTCAGGAGACCAAAGCGGCCAACAGTGTCGGTGCAAACGAACTTGTGGACGTAAGCGCGGAGGAGTTGGAAAGAGCCGGTCTGGTACCGGGTTTTATAGGACCTGTGGCCATCAGAAGAGATCCCCTTGCCGATGAGCGAAACAGACAGATATACACCGCTTTGAAGGCTCCGTTTGAAGTTAAAATGCTCTTCGATAACTCTTTAAAGGGCGCTTCGCAGATGATCTGCGGAGCGAACGAAAAAGATTACCATATCGTGGGGGTCGACCTGAATGTTTTGGACGATGTGAAATTCGACGATCTGGTACAGGTAAAGATAGGCGACAGATGCAGGGAGTGCGGCGGAAAGCTGGCATATACCAAAGGTATAGAGGTGGGTCACATTTTTCAGCTGGGTACCCGATACTCCGAGCCTCTCGATGCCCGTTTTCTCGACAGGGACGGAAAGTCGAAGCCGTTTGTAATGGGAACCTACGGCATCGGCGTAAGCCGTCTGCTGGCGGCGATTGTAGAGCAGCATCATGACGAGAAAGGGT
>JALSXE010000255.1:0-3312 GCA_027072755.1 Campylobacterales bacterium
AGAGAAAGCTCCTTGCATACCAGGAGATGATCATCAACTCCAAAATTGTCAATTACGGCGAGTGGAAGGATTATACGACTATAGAGTTTCACCTGCTCTATCCGCAGATCACCCTACAGTATACGCCGGAACCGGGCACCAAGATGCAGGAGATCTATCTGAAGAAGATTACAGGCCCCAACGAAGAGACAAATTACGAAATAGCGGTGAGGGAGGCTGTAAAAGAGTGATTATAGCGGTTACCGGAAAAGTGGAAAAGAAGGAGCCGACCCTGCTGCACCTGCTGACACCGGGCGGGATAGTTTACGAGATATTCGTCTCGCTCCACTGCAGCGCCGCGGTAAAAGAGGGGGAGATAAAGCTTCATACGACCCACATAGTCAGAGAGGATGCACAGCTTCTCTACGGCTTTTTGGACCTGAACGAGAAGCGGATGTTCGATACGCTCATAAAGATAAGCGGAGTAGGACCCAAAGCGGCCATGGCCATCTGCTCCACATTCACACCCCAATCTTTCGCGAATATCGTTCAGAGCAAAGATGTAGCGATGCTCAAACGTGTACCGGGCATAGGTCCCAAAAGCGCGGGCCGCATACTTGTAGAGCTCGGCGATTTCACCCTGGAGAGCATGGAACCCCAAAGCGGCGGCGCCGCACGCACGGAGGCCGCCATGGCACTCGAAAGCCTCGGTTTCAAAAAGGATGCCGTAGCCAAAACCCTCGCCACATGCAGTTCGACGGAGACCGAGGCGCTCATAAAAGAGGCGTTGAAAAAATTAAGCAGATAAAGAGGAGAGACGTGAATTTCGCAATACTGTTCGGCGGTGCAAGTTACGAGCACGAAATCAGCATAGTGAGCGCTATTGCGCTAAAACGCATCATCAAGCCTACCCCGCTATTCATCTTTCTCGATGCCGAGGGAAATTTTTACCATATAAAAGCGGAAGATATGAAGTCGGACCACTTCAGCACCGGCAAATATAAAAAAGATGAGAAGATCGCTCCCGTTCGCGGGGGGTTCGAAAAAAGAGGGCTTCTAAAAAACAGGAGAGTCGACGGCATAGAGACCGTAATAAACCTGGTGCACGGGGCGCAGGGAGAGGATGGAACCGTTGCCGCGCTGATGGAGTTTTACGACATTCCCTGCATCGGCCCGTCGAAAGAGGCATCCGTTATAAGTTTCAACAAGTGGTTTACGAAACTCTACGCCCATGGTGTGGGTATCGATACCGTAGAGTACAGACTTCTCGGCATAGATGATGATAGAGAGATAGGCTTCAATCTTCCCGTGATAATCAAGCCCCTTCGTCTCGGCAGTTCGATCGGTGTTTCGGTCGTAAGAGAGCGAAAAGATCTCGACTTCGCGCTCGACGTAGCTTTCGAGTTTGACGACAAAGTACTTATAGAACCGTTCATAGAGGGGATAGAGGAGTATAACGTCGCCGGGTGCAAAACATCTGCCGGTTGGAAAATAGGGACTATCGAAGCCCCTGTAAAAAAGGAGTTTCTCGATTTCGAACAGAAGTACCTCGACTTCTCCCGCACCGATACGGTAGCGGCGGCACAACTGACGCCGGAGCTCGAAAAGGGGCTCGTCGAGAGCTTCGAAAAGGTATACTCCGATCTGTTCGAAGGGGCGCTCATAAGGTGCGACTTCTTCGTAAAAGATGGAAAAATCCTCCTAAACGAGATAAACCCGATACCCGGCTCGCTCGCCAACTACCTCTTCGACGACTTCGGTAGCGTCTTAAACGAGCTTGCCGCTTCGCTTCCCAAAAAGCGGACCATCAGGCCCGACTACGCCTACATAAACCGTGTCCAATCCGCCAAAGGTCCCAAAACAGGAAGCGGCCGTTGAAACACTTTCTAAAGACCTACTTACCCTACTACAGGGGATACGGCATATATATAACCCTTGCGGTGATCGGAATGGTTATGGCTTCCGCCGCCACCGCCGCCATCGCATACATCGTAAAACCGCTGATGGACAGGATCTTCGTCGAACAGGACGTTCAGATGCTATATATAGTTCCGGCATTTATCATAGTAGCTTTCGTAGCGAAGGGGCTCGGAACATTCATGCAGAGCTACGCCCTGAGTTACATCGGCATGGATATCATAAGAAAGCTCAGAGACAGGATGCTTTCACATATGATGAACCTCGATATGGATTTTCACTTCCGCTACCACAGCGGAGAACTCATAAGCCGTATAAGCAACGATATATTGCGCATACAGAATGCGATATCTTCGGAGATGGCCACATTTTTAAGAGAGATTCTCACCGTCATCGCGCTACTTGGAGTCGTGATCTACCAGAGTCCTAAACTTGCACTCTTCTCTCTTATCATCATCCCTCTCGCCGTCTACCCGGTGGAGGTGATTTCAAGAAAGATCAAAAAGCTCTCCCATACCGCACAGGAGCAAAACTCCGACCTCATCGCAAGCCTTTCGGAGATTTTCGCGAACTATGAGATGATAAAGTCGTACAATGCCCAACCCTACGAGCTCGAACGCTTCAAAGAGCGCAACAGGCGATTTTTCGAGACGAACATCAAAACGGTAAAGGTGCAGCAGATGCTCGTGCCTATACTCGAACTGGTGGCCGCCATCGCCATAACCGCCGTCATCGTCATCGGGGGGCGTGAGGTTCTCGTGCACAAGAGCATGACGACCGGTGAATTCTTCTCTTTCCTGACCGCTCTTTCACTTCTTATAGACCCCCTGCGCAGAATCTCGGGTGCCTACAACCGCTTTCAGGACGCCATAGCGGCAAACGAAAGGATAGAGCAGATATTCAACCACAAACCGATGATTGTCGGCGGCACAAGGAGGCTGGAAAAGGTTGAGACCATATCTTTCGAAAACGTCACTCTCCGTTACGGCGACACGATAGCGCTCGAAAACATCACTTTCACCGCCCGAAAGGGAGAAGTCATAGGACTGGTAGGCGACAGCGGCGGCGGCAAGAGCTCGATGGTGAACCTGATTCTGCGTTTTTACGACCCTGCCGAAGGTGTGGTGCGCATAAACGGTATCGACAGCCGCGAACTCGATGTCACATCGCTGAGAAACAGGATCGCGATAGTGACGCAAAGAATCTACATCAGTAACGACACGATAGCGGCCAACATCGCCTACGCAGTCACCGAGCCGGACAGGCAGAAGGTTGTAGAGGCGCTGAAAAAGGCGAATCTGTGGGAGTTCGTACAGACGCTTCCCGACGGCATAGACACCGTTCTCAGCGAAGGGGGTACGAACCTCTCGGGAGGACAGCGCCAGCGCATCGCTATAGCGCGCGCACTCTACAAAG
>JALSXE010000256.1:0-567 GCA_027072755.1 Campylobacterales bacterium
ATACATAAGCTCCCATGCGGGGCGTGTCATTATGCCGCTCTCATTTGTCTTTTTTAAAAAACTTTCCGACTCTTTTTTATCTTTCAGAAGAATGGTGTTTAGCCAATAGTTCGATTTGGAGTGCTCCGGCTCTTTTATAAATCGGATATTTCTCTTTTTGAAAAAATCGTTATATTTCTCGGCGAGCTCCCTTTTTTTTGTCAAAAGGAGATCGATATTTTCAATCTGGGCATATCCTAGTGCGGCATTGATGTTGGGCATACGGTAGTTATATCCGATAACATCGTGAATGTAACGGTATGGATGGGGCACTTTTGCCGTAGTTGTTATGTGTCTGGCCGTAAGGGCGCTCTCTTTATCGTTTGTAACCAGCGCGCCGCCGCCGCCGGAAGTGATTATCTTGTTTCCGTTGAAACTGAAAATGCCGAATTTTGCAAAAGTTCCGGTATGCCTGTTTTTGTAAAAACTGCCGAAACTCTCCGCCGCGTCTTCTATGAGCGGCAGTTCGTAATGATCGCATATCTCGCATATTTTATCGATTCGGCAGGGATGGCCGAAGGTATGTAC
>JALSXE010000256.1:577-12761 GCA_027072755.1 Campylobacterales bacterium
GTACCGCCACGACCGCGGATATCGGCCTGCCTGTTTTTCTGTTGACAATCTGCCCATGTTTCATAACCGTGCCGTTTTTCAAAAAAGAGGAGAGCGACTCGGGCGACATTCCAAGCGTCTCATTCTCCACATCGACGAACATTGGGTCGGCTCCGCAATATCGAATTGCATTACAGGTAGCTACGAATGTGAGCGGCTGCGTGACAACTTCACTGCCGGGCTTGACTCCGGAGAGCATCAATGCCGTATGAAGTGCGGCCGTCCCGTTAACTGTCGCCACCGCAAATTCTGCGCCGGTGAAATCTTCGATCTTTTTTTCAAAAAGATTTACATACTCTCCGATGCTCGATACAAACGTGGAGTCGATACACTCTGAAAGGTATCTTTTTTCGTTTCCGGAAAAGATGGGCTCATGTAGATATATTTGCGATTTACCGCCATATATCATTCTGATAAAGTCCGTTATTTCGTCAAACATTGTAAATATCGCTTTTATAATTGCGAAGATTTTTGGGGTCGGTAAACCACTCTATAGTACGTCTCAAGCCCTCTTTGATGTCAACCTTTGGTTCAAACCCGGTTAGTCGCCTTATAAGCGTATTGTCGCACCACAAGCGCATTACTTCCGATTTTTCAGGACGCAGACGCTCCTTTTCTGTTATGAACTTAACATCGCTATGCATCAGCTCTTTTATCAGTTCGAGTGTATCCGCAATGCTGATTTCAAAATTTGAGCCGATGTTGACGGTTTTGCCCACACACTCATCGCACTCGGCAAGTGCAATAAAACCGCGACAGGTATCTTCGACGTAATTGAAATCCCGCGTGGGCGAAACGTCTCCGAGGCGAATCTCTTGTTCGCCGCGGGCTATTTGCGTGATAATGGTAGGGATGACTGCTCTGGCCGACTGCCTGGGGCCGTATGTGTTGAAAGGTCTGGCTATCACAACGGGCAAGTTGAAGCTGTTGTAAAAACTCATCGCGATGCTGTCAGCCGCTATCTTGCTTGCACTGTAAGGGCTTTGGGGCTGCAAAGGGTGGTTTTCGTCTATGGGTACATATCTGGCTGTGCCGTAAACTTCGCTCGTTGAGGTGTGAATAACCCGTTCACAACCGCTTTCCAGGGCTGCCTGACATATGTTCAGGGTGCCTTTGACGTTCGTATCTATATAGCTGTCCGGAGCGATGTATGAGTAAGGTATGGCTATAAGCGCGGCGAGATGAAAAACTATATCTATATCTTTCGTTAGATGCCTGCAAAAATTCGGATCCCGTACATCCCCGCTTACGACTTCAATCCGGTTTTGCAGTTCACTATCGTCCAACCATCCCCAACTGTTGAAAGAGTTATATTGAACCAACGCCCTGACTTTACTGTTTTGTCCGGCCAGCATCTCCGCTAGGTGCGAACCTATAAAGCCGTCGGCACCGGTTACAAGGACTCTTTTGTTCTTGAGTAACATTGAAATAAAACCTTATTATACATCTTAGTTAATAAATCATATTATAACAAAAATATTGTTAGGAACTGATTTTATATATGACGGATTGGATGAAAAGCTTAAGTTCACCCCCAAACGGTTCATATATTTTCTGGGCAAATCCCAACAGCCCGAACCGCTCAAGTATGCCGTATTTGAAATAGTTTGCAAGCAGTTTTACCGTCTCCTCCAGGGCGTATGAGAGTGCGATATTGTTTTTATAATAGTGCTTTTTGTCCCACCATTTCTGCTCAGCACCTACAATAATAAAATTTATACCGTCTTTACGATAGTTTTCCAGAGTGTCGGCCAGCATGCTGACACGCCTGGAGTGCGGAGGGTCTGTTACTATAATGACGGAGTGCAGCTTTTTTGCATTCATGATTTTTTTAATGGCACGAATTTCATACATCGTTTTGCCCGCGCCTGAAATTTGGATTATCCGTTTTTCATCTACCCCGTGCCCTTTGAGATATCCGGCATCGTTTGTATAAACCGTTCCGTTCTCTTCAACATAGATTTGGGACCATCTGTTTACAATCATCAACCCGCTTTTTGAGTATTTTTTTTTATACAGCTCAAGCCCTTTTTTAATTCTGTTTCCGCTCCAGTCACCGCCCAAAACCGCTATTATATCCATCTTTTGAGGAGGCTTGGCTACATCCAGCAGTTTTCACAAATTAAGAAAAAAAGATAAGAAAAGAAATAAAAAAACAAAAATTGATGCAATTTTCTTCATGAGCAGGCTCTTGATTTCAAGTATAAACAGAGAAAAACATTATAGAGATAAAAAATTTGCAATCAAATTCCTTACATTTTTTTAAAAAAACAGTCAGTATAAACCATTTCCAATTCTACATGACATTTATGGTGGAGTTTATTGTTGAGTATGGCAAATTCAATAATTCCTGCCAGGCTCCATGGCTTCCAATAAAACATATATAGCTATAGCGGTCAAATCGCTAAAATAGCTTGAAAGACAGAACATACGGTACAAGAATTATTCATAAAAATATAAACAATCTTTGTTTAAAAAGTTTTTCAATATAATTCTACTCCAAAACAGAACAAAAAGATTTAAAATGAGTGAACAGAGAATGACACATTTAAAACAGCTCGAAGCCGAGAGTATATATATACTGCGCGAAGTGGCGGCTTCTTTTTCCAACCCGGTCATGATGTACTCGATAGGCAAGGACAGTTCGGTTATGCTTCATCTTGCGATGAAAGCCTTTTACCCGGCAAAGCCACCCTTTCCACTGCTGCATGTAGATACGCTCTGGAAGTTCAAAGAGATGATAGAGTTTCGCGACAGACGGGTCAAAGAGCTGGGCGTGGACTTGGTGGTGCACAGCAATCCGGAAGGTGTCGAAATGGGGATCAACCCGTTTATTCACGGCTCCAAAGTCCATACGGACATTATGAAGACGCAGGCTCTCAAGCAGGCTCTGAATGCTGGCGGGTACGATGCCGTAATAGGAGGGGCGAGACGCGACGAAGAGAAGAGCCGTGCCAAGGAGCGGATATTCTCTTTCAGAGACAAAAACCACCGCTGGGATCCCAAAAACCAGAGACCGGAGCTCTGGAGCCTTTTCAATACCAAAATCCACAAAGGTGAGAGTGTCAGGGTATTTCCCCTTTCGAACTGGACCGAGCTCGATATCTGGCAGTATATATACCTCGAAGAGATTCCGATAGTGCCGCTATATTTCGCAAAAGAGCGTCCGGTGGTCGAATATGAAGGCGCCAAGATCATGGTCGATGACGAAAGAATGCCCGAAGAGCTGAGAAAAAAGGCGAAAATGGAGAAAGTCCGCTTCAGGACTCTTGGCTGCTACCCGCTAAGCGGCGCCATAGAGTCGAATGCATCCACATTGCCGGAAGTAATAAGCGAGATGCTTCTAAGCCGCAACAGCGAGCGTGAAGGGAGGCTCATAGACAAGGACCAGGAAGGGTCGATGGAGAAGAAGAAGATTGAAGGCTACTTCTAGTAGCCTTCGGTAATTCGTCATTCGTATTTCGTTATCAGCAAAAAATGGAGAAATTTCGGATGAAATGTGAAAATCTGGAGGTTTGGAAGCAATCGGCCGCTTTGAGTGCCGATATTTATTTGAACCTTGTCGATATGAAAGATTTCGGTTTTAAAGATCAGCTAACACGGGCGGGGCTCTCTATACCAAGCAATATAGCTGAAGGTATGGAAAGGATTTCGCAGCAGGAGAAGATTCGTTTTCTTGACATCGCCAGAGCCTCTTCGGCAGAGGCGATGACTCAGGTTTATATCGGAATGAAGATCAAATATATTACACCGGACAAAGGAAAGGAGTGGATAGAAAGACTCGATCATATTGCAAAGATGATCAGCTCGTTGATCAATTCAATCAATCAGACCATTTCAAATAATAACTGATTTTACGCAGAAGGCGTAAAATCATCTCGAAATCTCCGATTTCGAAGCTTTAGGGGGTTGTAGGGCCGGCCAGGCCCTGCCAAATTGCGGGCTTGGCCCGGAATTTGCGTAACATCAAATAAAAAGAGAAACAGCAATGACGAACAACGAACAACGAACAACTATAGCCGATGATGTCATCGGCTATCTAAAACAACACGAAAACAAGCAGATGCTCCGTTTCATTACGTGTGGGAGTGTGGATGACGGAAAGTCTACGCTTATCGGGCGTCTGCTCTATGACAGCAAGATGATCTTCGAAGATCAGCTGGCGGCTGTAAAGAGCGAGACCAAAAAGTACGGTACCGTGGGTGATGATGCCGAGATAGATTTCGCGCTTCTGATCGACGGTCTTCAGAGTGAAAGGGAGCAGGGTATTACCATAGATGTGGCTTACCGCTTTTTCGCTACCGACAGGCGCAAATATATCATCGCCGACACCCCCGGGCACGAGCAGTATACGCGCAATATGGTCACGGGTGCGAGTACGGCCGATCTTGCCGTTATCTTGATAGACGCCAGAAAAGGCGTTCTGACCCAGACCAGGCGCCACTCGTTTCTTGTGAGCCTGCTGGGCATTCGGAATATCGTAGTAGCGGTAAACAAGATGGATCTTGTCGACTACAGCGAGGAGCGGTTCAACGAGATAGTTTCGGACTATGAGCGGATGTATGAGCAGCTGAGGTTTTCACTGCCCTACAAGAGTTTCCGCCAAAAGATAGATTTCATTCCGATATCGGCCCTGAAAGGGGACAATGTTGTCGAAAACTCCGAAAAGATGGAGTGGTATGGGGGAGCCGCCCTTTTGCCCTACCTCGATACGGTCACGATAGAGAGAAGCGACTTCAAGGCATTTCGTTTTCCCGTGCAGTACGTAAACCGTCCGAATCTCGATTTTCGCGGTTTCGCCGGCACCGTAGCTTCCGGCGCTATAAAAGAGGGCGAGAGGATTGTGGTCTATCCGTCTCAAAAGAGCTCAGGTGTAAAGTCCATAGTTTTGCCCCTGAATCCTGAAAGGGAGGGCTCTACGGCTAAAGAGGCCGGTTTTCCTATGGCCGTTACGCTTACACTGGAGGATGAGATAGATATATCGCGCGGCGATCTGATCGTAAAAGAGGGGGATAAACCGCCCCATTTCAGTGACAGTTTCGAAGCGATGCTCGTCTGGATGGATGAAGAGCCGCTAAAGAGCAGAGAGTATATAGTGAAGCTCTACTCCAAAGAGGTAAATGCGGTAGTTAGCTCCATTATGTTCAAGAGGGATGTCAACGACTGGGAGAAGGTAGAGGCCAAAAGCCTCGAGCTCAACGACATCGCCAGGGTGAAGATCGACCTTACGCAAAAGGTCGCGTTCGATCTTTATGAGGAGAACAAGCGTACCGGAGCTTTCATAATGATAGACAAGATCACCAACAATACCGTGGCGGCGGGGATGATAGCCGGCATTTCGACCAGACATAAAACCGAGAGGGTCTATACTGAGGCGGAAAAGGCTCTAAACGCGTTTGTAAGAGAGCATTTTCCGGAGTGGGAGTGCAAGGAGATATGAGTTTTGTCCTTCGTTGATCGTTATCCGTTGTCGGTTATTCGTGATTCGATCTTTGTAATTCAAAACGACCGGATAACAAGAAGATAATTTATGAATCAAAGATTTTTGAATGTATAAAGAGACCAACCTCCGTTCTATCGCCAAAGGTGTCAGCTGGCGTTTCGTCGCTACCGGCACCACCATCGCTATCGTATATCTATTTTTCGGCAGGCTCGATCTCGCCGTCGCGGCCGGGGTCATCGAGACCGTACTAAAGATAGCGCTTTACTGGGGGCATGAAAAGGTTTGGCAGAGAGTCAGGTTCGGCAAAAAGCGTATAGAGCCTTTCAATGTCTGGTTTACGGGCCTGCCGCTGAGCGGAAAGAGTACAATCGCCGACAGACTCTATGAAAAACTTCGGAAACTCGATATTCCCATAGAGCGGATAGATTCCAAAGATATTAGAGAGCTCATCCCCGACCTGGGCTACACCAGAGAGGACAGAAACCGCCATATGAAGCGCATAGGCCACCTCATACAGACTCTGCAGAAAAACTCCATCTCTACCGTGGCTTCGTTCGTCTCCCCTTATAGGGAGTCGAGAAAAGCTATCCGTACCATGGTGAAAAACAATATTGTAGTATATGTAAAAGCGGACCTGGAGTCGTGCAAAAAGCGCGACTACAAGGGGGTATACAAGAGGGCTTTGGACGGAGAACTTAAAAACTTTACCGGCATAAGCGATGTCTACGAAGAGCCGCGTCATGCCGAGATCGTAATAGATACGGAGAAGACCGATCCGGACGAAGCGGCGGAAATCGTCTTCAGGTATATAAAGAAGCACTACATAAAATAGAGAATAGGAGCGGCATTGGAGAGTAGAAGCAGAGAGTCGAAGAAGGGTACGAATGTTGTATGGCACAGCCATAAGATTACGAAGGCTCAGCGCTCGGCGCTGAAAAAGCAGCGTCCCTGTATATTGTGGTTTACCGGGCTCAGCGGCTCCGGCAAATCCACGATAGCCAACGCGGTGGAGGCAAGGCTCTTTGAGATGGGCAGGCACACATACCTGCTCGACGGAGACAACATAAGGCACGGTCTGAACAGGGAGCTTGGGTTTAGCGACGAAGAGAGGGCGGAAAACATCCGACGTATAGGGGAGGTCTCAAAACTCTTCGTAGACAGCGGAACGATCGTTCTCTCCGCTTTTATTTCACCGTTTAAAAGTGATAGGCGGAAAGTGAGGGAGCTTGTGGAAGAGGGCGAGTTCATAGAGATATTTGTCGATGTTCCGCTCGAAGTATGCGAAGCGAGAGACCCCAAAGGGCTCTACAAAAAAGCCAGGAGGGGCGAAATAGGTGACTTTACAGGAATCAGCTCACCTTACGAACCGCCAGAGAACCCGGAGATTAGGCTTCCGGCGCATGAACTGAGCATAGAAGAGTCCGTCGAGCGGATTGTAGACTATTTGAGAGAGAGAGGATATTTCGATGAAGAGTAGAGAGAGCGGCAAGATAGCGGAGTTTTTGGAGTCTGTGAATTTGGACGATGTCGTAAAGATCGCTATTGAAGCCGGCAGGGAGGTTATGAAGATATACGAAAGGGACTTCAGCGTCGAATACAAAGAGGACTCTTCACCGCTGACGGAAGCCGATCTGCACGCCAACGAGATAATCTGCTCCGGCCTGAAAAGAGTTTGGCCGCAAACTCCGATTCTTTCGGAAGAGAATAGAGAAATTCCGTACGAGGAGAGAAGAGAGTGGGAGATTTTCTGGTGCATAGACCCGATAGATGGTACGAAGGAGTTTATAAAAAAGAGCGGCGAATTTACCATAAATATAGCTTTGGTGCATAAAGATACTCCGGTTCTGGGTGTGGTATTTGCGCCGGCGGTCGGCACTATATACTTCGCCAAGAGAGGAAGCGGCGCATGGAGAGCTTCGGTGGATAAGGGGTGGAGCATAAAAGAGGATTCGAAAAAGAGGCTTCCGATCGTTTCGGACGGTTCAAGAAGAGCCTATAATGATGAACTTGTAGTAGTGGCCAGCAAATCACACCTGAACGAAGAGACGAAGAGGTTCATAGGCTCTCTCGAAGAGCAGAAGGGGAGTGTTGTATGCATTTCCAAAGGGAGCTCGCTGAAACTCCTGATGGTGGCCGAAGGCACGGCCGATATCTACCCGAGGCTGGGACCTACGATGGAGTGGGATACAGCCGCGGCAGATGCCATTGTCCGCGAGAGCGGTAAGATGGTTTTGAATGCGCATGGAGCGGTTGATGCCGCCGGACTCGAGAGCAGCTCTTCTCTCTCTTATAATAAGCGTGATTTGCTTAATCCCTGGTTTGTAGTTCAGTAAAATTAATATATTTGATTTATTTTTTTGTCAATCTATCTATGCTAACATTTTAAAGTCAATAGTTTGCCAAACCTGTTGTGAAGCAGGGACGGAAAGCCATGGGTCTTTATCGCTACATCTAAAGCATTAAAGATCGCCAGGTTGCCTCTTGATCTCAAGAGTAGATATGGATTGAAAAAGAGATATCATCACCTCACCGAATGCTTCCTTCCCTCTTCATTTCTGTTTTGCCAAGTTTTTTAAAATTCGTGTGCAGGGTTCATTAACGAGATTGAATATCTCTTCCTGTTGAGACAAAGTTGTACTACAATCTATCTTGACGGGACTGCTCTTAAAATGAATACTTCACCCAATCGATCGGATGACTCAGGAGGTCACTCTATGTTAAGATATATCTTTACCGTACTATCCGCAATGTTGTTTTCGCTGACTCTCTTCACCGGCTGCGGCGGAGCGTCGTCCTCTTCGGAGCCTGAGAGCGGTGCATCTTCCGTTTTGCCGTCCGCACCAGTTAAAAACTCTTTGGAGATGATGGACGACGAGAGCTTCAACGCTTTGAGCGAAGAGGATAGGATATACGTGGCGAGAAAGCTCTATTCGACCCTATTCAAGGGCAGAGATATAAATACCCTCAAAAGTGAGATTTCAAGCGGTACGTTCATCACCGATTTTATAAAAAAACTCTACGCAGACAATGTTCAACAGCCGGATCTCGACAAGATATTCGTGGATGACTATACGATTCCTTACGGCAGTAGGGCGGGTGACAGGCTTTTCGAGAAGAGGTGGAGAATATTCAGCCATATAGCGACGAGACTCTACTACACGAGACTGAGCAGAGAGTACTTCAACGAGTGGATGGCCTACACGATGGAGCAGACGATCCTCTTCTCACCCGCATACGAAGTGGAGAGTGTGGTGAGGTTTCCCGAACTGATCGCGAGCAACCACGAAAGATTGAAAAGGGCCCTCGATGCCGGAAAGGATATAAGAACCATAGTATATGAGCATATGATCTCCAAAGAGAACTGGGCGAGATTCAGAAGCCCCGAAGACAACGGGCGCGAGATGCTCGAAATCTGGCTCTACGACTACAACGACGAGCATGTTCCCCTGGCTGCAAAAGCACTTAGAAACTGGAGGTGGGTCGTAAAGTACGAGAAGGTCAGCGATACGTCATACGATTATGTCTACTACTACTACAACGATTCCAACAATCCGGACGAGAAGAACAGCGAGCCGATAGAGCTTTTCGGAACGACGATAACGACGGGAGACGACTTCTACAGAGCGGTCGCGAACCATCCCGACCTCATCCCGACTATAGTGGACAGGCTTGTCGCACTCTTTTTCCCGACGATGAGCAGCAGCGAAAAAAAGAGAATTGCCGCCGATATACAAAAGAGCGAGCCGAAGACGTTTGCTGAGATTTTCACCACGATCCTCTTTTCCAAAAAGTATCTGCTCGAGTCGAACAGAATCAAGCCGATCGAAGAGATATATATGGGTCTCAACCATACACTGGGCATGGAGCCGGGCGGAACATCGTTCAGGCACCTCTTTACAGACGGTATGGGAGGCAGCAACCAGTACGCCTTTACCTACAAGTTGGGCAGACCGGATGAGGGGGTTTCAGACACCGACAGCGTCATAAGGTTACACCAGTATATAAGAACGGCCGTATTTTTGAACAGAAGAGGCGACGGGTGGAACTCCTCTAAGATCACAGAGCGATACAAGGAGGCGACGACCGCAAGAGAGTACCTGGATGCCATGTTCGAAGATATAGTGGGCAGGAAGATGTCCGAAACAGAGAGTGTGGAACTGACATCGATCGTAAAAGAGGCCGGTGTCGAAGATCTCTCCAGAACGTGGAACCGCTTTGCGATAACGTTGATGACGTTCGACTACTTCTCGAGGCTCAGTGAGATCTACACATACAGAAAAATCGAAACAGGAGGCGAGTCATGAGACGACGCGAATTTATAAAAGGGGCAGTGGGACTTGCCGCGGCTGCGGCCGTTTTTCCTTCGAAAGCGGCTGCCGATGTGATCCCCGATGACGGCACTATTCCCCTGCCTCTTGATCAGGTGCGGTTCGATCCGGATATCTACGCACGAAACGACGCCAGGACGATCATCGTCTTCCTGGGCGGGGGGATGAGCGATGTCGTCGCAAACACGCAGCACATAAAGCAGATCATGGATGAAGATCTCTCGTTGGTGCCCTACGCAAAGGGGGCGTTCGAGATAGATTCGACCACACCCTATACCGCCTCGACCCAAAACTACTTCTGGAAGCAGGCGGGCGGGGATTTTCTGGAGAAGATGCTCTCAAACGGCGATATGAACCTCTTTCGCACATGCTACAGAGGGCACGGAAGCGCGGGCCACGGCATAAACCAGAAGCGCTACGCGCACGGAAACGACAAAGGGTACGAGTCGGGTATCGTCGCCACGTTGATGCATGTGCTCTACAGAAACGGTGCGATACCTCAAAACGCCAAACTCCCCAATGTTTCGATAGACGGCGGCTTCTACAAACTTCTGCAGGATAACGCCGCACCGCAGGCACTGCCCGGATATCTCAAGCCCGTATCGTTCAACAGGTCGTTCGACAACCCTTACAACTACGGAAGAGACGAGCAGGGGCGGGTGAATCTCGGAGACTACTCCGCAAACAGGATATTCAACGAGGTAGGATACGACGCCAGGCTGAACGCTCTGATGCAGAAGAACAACCACTACGACGCACTGAGCGATGTGTTCAACTACAGAAAAGAGATCAGCGACTTCATAGAAGAGGTAAAAAACGCGGACCTTCCGGTAGAGTATCCAGACACGATAGACGGCAGAAAGTTCGAGGTGGCTATGAGGATACTTACGAACAATCCCGACACGAAAGTGGTCACGATAAGCGGAGGCCACAGCGGTTGGGACGATCACTCCGACGCCATCATGAACCACAAGTCGAGGGCGCACGAGCTCTTCGCCGCTATCGACGCCGCCATAGATCACGCAAACAGCCTGCAGATGGACAATCTCAACATCGTTCTCTTCGGAGATTTCGGCCGAAATATGAATATAAACTCAGCAAAGGGTTGGGATCACGGCAACAACCAGAACGTCTTCTGGTTCGGAGGCGGCAGGTTTTTCAACAACCTCGGTATAGTCGGAGAGACCGAGCTTCAGGTGTGGCTTAAAAAAGGGAGGCTCTACAGCAGGCCTACGGCGGACTCTTTCCAGTTTCCGCCTTACAAGATAGCGGCGACGATATACGCCCTTTACGGCATAACGAACCCCGAGGTTTTGACCGGCGGGTACGGTGTGATAGACCCGGTAGATAAGGTAGGCAGCCCATTTTTGAAAGGCTAAAAGGTATTATTACAGTTAGTTGGGGTAAAAAGATGTTTAGATATACTCTTACGATTTTAGCCGCAATGACACTTTCGCTGGCTCTCTTTACAGGCTGCGGCGGAGCATCGACGGACGAATCGCCTGTTTCGCAGGGCGGAAGCGGCAACCCCGCGATAGCTCCGGCGTCTTTGACGCTTGAAGCTATAGACGACGACAGTTTCAACGCTTTAAACGAAGAAGACAGGCTCTATGTCGCCAGAAAGCTGTACTCCACCATATACAAGGGGGTGGAGTACAAAAGACTTAAAGAGCAGATCGACACCGAAAAGTTCATAAGCGATTTTACGTCTAAACTGAATGCAGATGTAAAGCAGCCCAATCTAATTGAGATGGAGGCATATGTGCCGTTTGATCCTTCGCTTGAAGATCATAGAGTCGGAGCGGATAGTACAGAAAAATATGCCGGTAATATCAAAAAGGAGATCTATTCACGTCTCTACTATACGAAACTGGGCCGCGAATATTTCAACAAATGGGTCGCTTATGTATTGACGCAGACCATTCTCTTCTCTCCCGCAAGAGAGGTCGACAGTGTCGCTCCGTTTCCTGAATTCATACGCAATGTCTACTACAGGCTGGCAGAGAGCCTCGATGAGGGGAAAACGATTAAAGAGATAGTTTACGAGCATATGATCTCCAAGGAGAACTGGGGACGTTTCAGAAGTCCCGAAGACAACGGAAGGGAGATGCTGGAGATTTGGCTAAGGAACTTCAAGGACGAACCTGTGCCTATAGCTGCGGTTGCCCTTCAGAACTGGAGGTTCGAGAACTATTATGATCCCGCTGAAGGATGGAATGTTTACGATTTCTACCATGATGAGCCCGGCGTCGATCTGAACGAGTCCGTGGAGCTTTTTGGTTTTACACTCAAAAACGGCTACGATTTTTTCAAAATGGTGACTGAACACCCCGACTTCATGCCAACTGTCGTTTCGATAATAGTGGACTATTTC
>JALSXE010000257.1:0-12734 GCA_027072755.1 Campylobacterales bacterium
GGCTGACACCTGTCAGTATTTTCCTACAGCAGAATCCGAAAACGCTGATTGTCCGTTTGCCGCATTTCTGTAGCATTCCGGACTCGCGCCGCTGCCACGGCGCCCTGGCGCACAGGGGGTGTGCCGGGTCATTTTCACGGAGGATATCCTGCCATGATGAAACTCAAACTGTTCCTGGCGGCCCTGCTGCTGGTTCCGATGCTGGCTTTCGCCGGTTCCGTCGTCAATATCAACACCGCCGATTCCGAAGCCCTGGTCGAGGGGCTCAATGGCGTCGGACCGGAGAAAGCCATGGCCATCGTGCGCTACCGCCAGACCAACGGGCCGTTTCAGCGCGTGGACGACCTGATGAGGGTCAAGGGCATTGGCGAACGGACCCTGGAAATCAACCGTGCCTACCTCACCGTGGGGGAAACGCGGGCGCAGCCCTGAGCATGCGTGGCGCCGGCTGCTGCCTTTCAGGCGGTGGCCGGCGCGGCGTGATTCGCACAGGCCGGAGGCTATGCCTCTGCACGGCGCGTTTCGCAGGGACGCGCGCGGAGCACAGGGAAGTGACCGGCGGGCTGTCAGAGGCATAGACCTCCGGCTTGTGTGAGAACAAGGAAATAGTCTCGAAAATTTAACAAGATAAGCCTTCTCCCCGGTGCCGCGGCGATTGACCGGTCAGGGGGTTTTGGGTATCGTCTGCATAACAATATTCAGGCCCGAGCGCCCCATCGAGATACCCGATATCATGCACTATTACCCGGTAATTCTGTCCGGTGGAGCAGGCAGCCGCCTCTGGCCCGCCTCCCGAGAGTTCTATCCCAAACCCTTGTTGCCGATGTTTGGCGAGCGCACCCTGTTGCAGGACACCGCGATACGTCTCGATGGCATCGAGTCCGTGCAGGCGCCGCTGTTCGTGTGCAACGAGGAACACCGTTTTCTGGTTGCCGAACAGGTGCGTGCTCTCGGCAAGGACACGGAAGCCATTCTGCTGGAACCGGAAGGGCGCAATACCGCGCCGGCCATCGCTTTGGCCTGCATGGCGCTTGAACCGGATGAAATCGTCCTGGTGACACCTTCGGATCATCTCGTCAAAGATCGGAAGGCTTATGAAGAAGCGGTCCGAACCGCCGAACGGCTGGCCGAAGACGGATATCTGGTCACTTTCGGAATAGAACCGCACTACCCCGAAACGGGGTTTGGGTACATTGAATTCCGAGTTCCGGGTTCGGAGTTCAGAGACAAAGGATACGATGTTGCTAAGTTTCATGAAAAGCCAGATTTGAAAACAGCACAGATCTACCTGCAAAAAAATTCGGAACCCCGAACTCCGAACTCGGAACACTATCTCTGGAACTCCGGCATATTCTGCTTCAAAGCGGGCGTCTACCTGAAAGAACTAAAAAAACACGCCCCCGAAATCTATGAAGCATGCGAAAAAGCTTACACCAACGCAAAATCCGAACCCCGAACCCTGAACTCCGAACCCAATCTTATCCGCATCGGCTACGAGGATATGGCATCGATTCCCGAAGAGAGCATCGACTACGCCGTAATGGAGAGAAGCGATATCGTAAAGGTGGTTCCGTGCGATATAGGGTGGAGCGATCTGGGAAGCTTCGATGCGCTTTACGAAGAGCTGCCCAAAGACGAAAACGGAAATACGTTGAACGACAACCATGTCTCGCTTGAGTCGAAAAACAATCTCGTAATAGGAAGCGAAAGAACCATAGCCACCGTGGATGTGGAAGATCTGATAATCGTAGATACAGCCGACGCACTGCTGATAAGCCGCAAAGGTCGTTCACAAAATGTCAAGAAGATAGTGAACGAGCTTAAACAAAAAGGCTCCGATCTTCCTACCGTTCACCTTACGGCCCACCGCCCGTGGGGAACGTATACGGTGCTCGAAGACACACCCGGTTACAAGATAAAACGGATTGTCGTAAAACCCGGAAAACGCCTCAGCCTCCAGAAACATTTTCACCGCAGCGAACACTGGATAGTGGTCAGCGGCACCGCTACCGTAACGGTTGGCGATGAAACCAAACTCATACGTCCGAACGAGTCCACATACATAAAAATGGGAGAGGTCCACCGCCTCGCAAACGAGGGGAAGATCCCCGTCGTTCTGATTGAAGCCCAGGTAGGGGAGTACACAGGCGAAGACGACATCGTTCGTCTCGACGACGACTTCAGCCGCAACTGAGTTTGGGTATAATTCGCTAAAAAAGATTCGGATGCCGATGAAAGAGATACTGTCGAGAATAGTTTTCATTGTTGTAGATATACTATCAATTATACTCTCGATAGTTTTGGCTTTTTATCTGCGCGGATTCGTGCACTTTTTTGAAAAAACTCACACGATCCCCCTCTCTCAGTACCTTACACTTTACCCTTTGTATATTGTAGTTTTGATCATTTTTACATCCGAAGGAGTATATACGAGACGTTATGACTTCTGGCACGAAACGAGACTGATATTGAAAGCACTTTTATATAGCCTCGTTATAGTTCTCGCATATCTTGCTCTGAGTAAAACCATTGAAGATTACTCAAGAGCCGTTATTATTCTATCTTTTTTATTCATGGCTTTTTTCATACCTCTACTGAAAAGATCTATGAAAATCACTCTTCACAAATTGGGAATCTGGAAAAAACCGGCTGTAATCTATGGCCAGGATGAACTTCTAAGAAGAGAGATTTTTACCAACCCATACCTTGGCTATGTCGATGCTCTGGAAAATGAACCCAAGACAGTTTTCATAAACTCCGCCAAAATGGACCACTACTCGCTTAGAAAAGTTATAGACGAGCAGATCCGTACCAACCACGAAGTGATATTCATTCCTCTGCTAAACGACTTTGACCTTACCCAATCACAAATATATGAACTATCCAACGCCAGAACAAACCTTATAAGCCTTCAAAACAGACTTAAAAGCAGGCTCAGAAGAGCCGTCAAGCTTCTTTTCGATATGCTTCTGGCTATCTTGCTCCTCCCCGTACTTCTACCTGTCATGGCTATAATAGCTCTTTTTATAAAAAAAGAGGAGCCCGAAGGATCTATATTTTTTAGACAGGAGAGACTGGGCAAAGACGGAAAGCTCTTTGTCTGTTACAAATTCCGCACCATGAAAGAAGATAGTGAAAAACTGCTTCAGGATTATCTGTCGAAACACCCTGAAGAGATAGAGTACTATGAAAAGTACCATAAATACATCAATGACCCCAGAGTTACGAAGATCGGGGCTTTTTTGCGAAAAACGTCTCTGGATGAGCTTCCACAGATCTTCAATGTGCTGAAGGTAGAGATGAGCTTTGTAGGTCCAAGACCCTATATGCCGAATGAAAAAGATAAAATCGGAGAGAGCTTTGAAACCATTGCTAAAGTCCGCCCGGGTATTACCGGGTTATGGCAGGTAAGCGGACGTAGTGAAATAGATTTCTACAGCCGTGTCGAGATGGATGTGTGGTACATCAGAAACTGGAATCTGTGGATGGATATAGTCATCCTGACCAAAACCGCAAAAGCTGTCCTTGCAAAAGAGGGTGCATACTGAAAGAGGAGAAATGGAAAAAAATTGCGATAAAACACAAAAAGAGCCGCAAGTCATAATCCCTTACGGCTACATACCCTACAATCAGGATGAAGAGGACGAGATAGACCTAAAAGAGTTGTGGCACACACTGAAAAAACGAAAAAATACCGTGATAGCGACCACCGCTGCCGTATTTGCTATTGCGCTTACATATATCTTCTTGGCCAAGCCCCTCTATGAAGCGAAAGTTACACTCGAGATAGGCAAAGAGCTTACCAAAAACAAAGATGGAGTTACGGTTACGAAATATTTCGAAAGCAGCAAGAACCTGAAAGAGTACCTCGATGTAAAATACGATACGGCCGGCAAGTATCGCGATGAAAACGCCACTGCATATATCAGCTCCGTTTCCGTTCCGAAAAAAAGTGCAACTGAGGGCTTCATCACCCTTGCGGCGCTGGGTGAAAGCAATATGGATGCTATAAAAACGGTAAAAAAACCGATAGAAGAGATTAACGCCAGGCATCGTGCATACTACGACACTATAATCGAAAAGAAAAAAGATGCCGTCGATACCCTTGAACGCCAAATCTCTTACGATAAAAACATACTTCTGCCCCATCTTAAAAAGAATCTCGAACTGCTCCAGACTGTGGAGCTGAAAAAGATAGACGAGAAGATCTCTCTTGTAAAATCTATAGACCTCAAGCAGATAGAAGATAAAATCTCTCTGCTCAAATCGATAAATCTAAAAAAGATAGACGACAAGATCGATCTCATGAAAAAGGTGGAGATACCGGCACTAAAAGAGAAGATAAAGCAGAACGAAGCGGAAATCGCGAAGAAAGAGGCGGCCATAAAAGCGATGCAAAAGGAGATAAAGAGAGTCGCGAAGAAAGATCCGGCACTTGCCACTATGACTTCGATGCTGGTGGCGAATCTTCAAAACGACATAGGTCGCATAAACATAAAGATCATAGATCTGGAGTCCCAGATCGAGAAGATAAGAAAAGAGGTTATCACAGATTTGGAGGCAAAAAAGAAACGTCTGCTTGAAGAGACCATCCCAAATCTCGAAAAACAGAAAAGCAGACTCCTTCAAGAGACCATCCCAAATCTGGAAGCCGAAAAGAGAAGGCTGCTTGAAGAGGTGATTCCCCGGAAAAAAGCGGATATAAAGAAGCTGCTCACCATTACCATTCCGCAAAAGCAGATGCAGATAAGCCAGATTCGGGCATCGATGAAAGAGCCTTACCTTGTGATGACGCATATCGTAGGTAAAATCTATACGCATGACTACCCTGTCAAACCGAAAAAGAGACTCGTGCTTGCCGTGGCCCTGATTACCGGGCTATTCCTGGGAATATTTCTGGCCTTTCTCCTCGAATTTATAGCCAAAAACGAAAATAGGAACGAAAGTTCATGAAGACGGCCCTTATACAGCAGAGAGTCAGAGCCGACAAAATCGGCACGGTAGCAGCAACGGCCGCGATGGTCAAAGAGGCGGCTTCGCAGGGCGCGGAGCTTGTAGTGCTGCAGGAGCTGCACCAGACACCCTACTTCTGCCAGTATGAAGATACCGACCTTTTCGATCTGGCCGAATCATACGAAGAGGATATAGCATTCTGGGCCAATGTGGCGAAAGAGAACGGTGTAGTTCTGGTAGCCTCACTATTCGAAAAGCGGGCTCCCGGGCTTTACCACAACAGTGCCGTCGTCTTCGAAAAAGATGGATCCATCGCCGGAAAATACAGGAAGATGCACATTCCCGACGATCCGGGCTTTTACGAAAAGTTCTACTTCACTCCGGGCGATCTCGGGTTCGAGCCCGTAGATACCTCGGTCGGCAGGCTCGGGGTGCTTGTGTGCTGGGATCAGTGGTATCCCGAAGCCGCCAGACTTATGGCATTAAAAGGTGCCGAGATTCTCATATACCCTACCGCGATAGGGTGGTTCGACATAGACGACGAAGATGAGAAGAGGCGCCAAAAGGATGCGTGGATCACCGTACAGCGCGGCCATGCGGTCGCAAACGGACTCCCTCTCGTAGCGGTAAACCGCGTAGGTTTCGAAAAAGATGAGAGCGGTGTCCTCGATGGGATCAGATTTTGGGGAGGCAGCTTCGTCTGCGGACCGCAGGGGGAGATGCTGGCCGAAGCCCCGACAGACGATGAGGCTGTACTGCTTTGCGATATCGATCTTGCAAGAAGCGAAGAGGTGCGGCGCTGGTGGCCGTTTCTACGTGACAGGCGCATAGACGCATACGGCGGGCTGCTAAAGAGGTTTATCGACTGAAGCGGTCGAAAAACCACATGAAGGCGAACATCAGCCCCGGAGTTTTCGCTTTCGATTCATCATATATGAAAGAGCGCGCTTCACTTACCGGCAGCTCCACCACTTCGATCTGCTCCATCTCTATGCCCCCGCCGCCGTGCACCCTAATATCTTCGTTTACTTCGGCGAAAAAGAGTGTCTGTTTCGAACCTGCGAAGCCGACCGACGTATAGAACGAGGTGATCCTCTCTATTCGCTCCGCAGGTACGTCGTAGCCGCACTCCTCTTCGATCTCCTCTTTCGCTATCTGCACGAGCGGCTTCTCTTTGTCCACTATTCCGGCACAAAGCTCGTACGTGTAGCCATCGGTATCGTGAATGTAGACTGCAGGCCTGAACTGCTTGACAAGAATGAAGAGATCCCTCTCTTTTTCATAAAGAAGCACCGCCACACTGTCGTGGGCCTGAACCACCTCCCAGCTCTTTTCAACGCCGTCTTGCTCATACTTCACCATCGCCGGCTTCACAAAATGCGACTCCACCAAAGGCTCGATGCGAAACTTCTCTATCATCCGCCTATCCTGGTGCTGCGCACGAAAGGCATCATCGCTTCAGTTAGATCGTCAAGCTTCGTCGGTGTGGCATTCGTATCTATCGCCTCTTCTATCTCTTTTCTCATTTCAGAGGCGTAGCGGAGGAACTTTTTGCGGGTCTTTCCGTAGATCGTCTTTTTGGTCACCTTTATCACACCCAGCGGGTTTACGGGCCGCCCGTTCTTGTAGAGGCCGAAGTGCAGGTGCGGGCCGGTGCTCATTCCGGTGGAGCCTATGTAACCTATGACCTGCCCTTTTTTGACATATTTGCCGCGCCTGATCCCCCTCCTGAACTTGTGAAGGTGCGCATAGAGCGTCAAAAAGCCGTCTCTATGCCTGATCTTTATGACGTTTCCGTATCCGCCGAGCCTTCCGGCATATGTCACGCGCCCGTCTGCCGCCGCCATGACCGGAGTTCCGGTTCGACCGCCGAAATCGACCCCCAGGTGGGCCCTGTAGCGCTTAAGCACCGGGTGATAACGCCTGAGCGTAAAACGGGAGGTTATGCGCACATGGTTTACGGGCTTTCTAAATACGAACCCTTCGACCTCCCTCCCCTTTTTATCGTAGTAGCGGTCGTTGAATCTGAAAAGATAGTAGGGTTTTTTGCGTCTTTCGATCATTGCCGCTTCGATTACCGGCACTCCGTATGTGCGGCCGAGACGCAGCTTTTCGGTATAGACCACAGCCAGCATATCCCCTTTTCTGAGTCTTGTAAAATCGAAACTGTTCTTGAACGCATCGACGAACGCATACGCAAGCGCCCTGTTGTTGGTCGCTTTTATTATGTCCTGGTAAGGTGAGCGCTCTATCGGTATGGCGAAAGCTTCGGTAATCTGCCTGTATGCTACGGGAATCATCTCGAAACCGTACGAGCCGTCGTTTTTGCGCTTGAGGTGTATCTGCAGCTCTTCGTTCAGGGGAATGAGCACCTGCTCTATCGTGCTCCTGTTGTCATCGTACATCGTGTAGTAAGCAACTCCCGCACGAATCTCTTCGCAGAGCTCCTTGTCCTCTTTGTCGAGATCCCAGTAGATAGACTGCGGAATGCCGCTTCGCTCAAGGAAGTGCAAAAAGCTCTCCCCCTGCGGCCAAGGCGCCCTCTCTACTACGGAGGCGGCCGCAAAAGCAGCAAAAAGAGTGATGATGATAAGGAGTCTGGGCATCAGGTTGTATCGCTTCATTTCAAAATAGCCATTATTTTACTCAAACGGGCGTTAAAGTCGCTTTAAAAGTTGGTTGAAGTATAATCTCTGCAATCTGAAAAACCAAAGGATCGACTGCTTATGCTTCGAACGCTTCTATCTATTTTCATCTCTTTTTCATCTATCCTCTCTGCCGCCGTTGTCCCTTCACAAACGGTAACGACGCTGCAGGAGGTCTCAAAAGGCGGCGGTATAGTCGAGGCCGGAAACCTGCCGGAGGGGATCAGCGGAATAGTGATCAGAAGTTTCGACGAGAAACACGAAGCCGTCATAGCCACAGCAGTAGTGAAAAATAGCGCAGATGAGCGCTCCGAAGTCGAACTGCAGCCGTTCAGACTGCTACCTCAGCACAAGCTTCCCGCCGTAAAAGCGGAGCCTAAAAGCGGTGACAAGGTAATTTTTGGATATCTCTACGATCGTGTACTGCCCATAGTTCCGAACAGCAGGTCGTTTCAGAAGGCGAAAGAGAGCTTCAGCGGCCTCACCCTCGTACACCCCGATCTCTTCGCCGTAGAGCTCGCAAGCGACAGAGACGCCCTGCCGCACAGAAACAACTTTCAGAAGATGTGCAGAAAGCAGCATATCGGCCTTGTGATGTTCATGTTCAAGGACGGTACCGACTTCATAGACTGCATAAGCTGGAAAAGGGTGGCAAAAAGCGACGTTACGGCCGTCTCCGACGAGCTTACGGCACCATTTTACAACCGTTTCGGCGAGATAGAGCCGCCCTTTTACGACTTCAGCAGCTATGAGCTGAAAGATTTCGATAAATTCTACAAAAAGGTCGAGGGGGAGTGAACATGGAGCAAAAACATATAGAGCATCTTCAGAATATCGTCGGCGAAGAGAATGTCTACAGCGACAAAGCCCACCTTATCGCCTACTCGTACGATGCGACGAGAGAGCGCTTCGAACCCGATGCGGTGGTGTTTCCGCGCGATGAAAACGATGTGAGCGAGATACTGAAGTACTGCAACGAAAACCGGATAATCATAGTGCCCAGAGGCGCGGGCAGCGGCTTTACGGGCGGTGCGCTTCCTGCGAGCGGCGGCATAGTGCTGGCCATGGAGAAGCACATGAACAAGATACTCGAGATCGATATGGACAATATGGTGGCCGTCGTACAGCCCGGGGTCATAAATATGGATCTTCAGAAGGCGGTAGAGGCCAAAGGGCTCTTCTACCCGCCCGACCCGGCAAGCCAGGAGTACTCCACGATAGGCGGCAACGTAAGCGAAAACGCCGGAGGAATGAGGGCCGCAAAATATGGAATAACGAAAGATTACGTCATGGCCATCCGCGCGGTACGCCCAAACGGAGACATAATACGCGCCGGCAAAAAGACCATCAAGGATGTCGCGGGCTACAACATCGCCGGTATTCTAATAGCGAGCGAAGGCACGCTTGCCGTAATAACCGAGATAACCCTGAAACTTATCGCCAAGCCGAAGCTTAAAAAGACTGCGATGGGGATCTTTCCGAGTGTCGAGAGCGCGATGGAGGCGGTCTATAAAACGATGGCCAGCGGAGTCACTCCGGTCGCGATGGAGTTTCTCGACAACCTGACCATCCGCGCCGTCGAAGAGAAGTACGGCAAGGGGCTCCCGACGGACGCCGGTGCGATCCTCATCACCGATGTCGACGGCAACCTGCCCGAAGAGATAGACTATCAGATGTCGGTCATAGAGCGGGTCTTCATGGAGAACGGCTGCATGGAGTTCAAAAAGGCGCGCGACGATGCGGAGGCGGCCGACCTATGGTTCGCACGCCGCAACGCCAGCCAGTCCATCACGATATACGGCTCGAAAAAGATAAACGAAGATATCACGGTGCCGCGCTCGGTACTTCCCGAACTGCTAAGACACATAAACGACGTATCCAACCGCTACGGAGTCAAGATTCCCTGCTTCGGTCACACCGGTGACGGCAACGTACACACCAACGTCATGGTCGACGGCTCGGACCCCGAACAGCTGGAGATCGGCCACAAAGCTATAGAGGAGATCTTCAAAATAACGGTCGATCTCGGCGGGACGCTCAGCGGGGAGCACGGCATAGGCCTCTCGAAAGCGCCGTTCATGCATATCGCTTTCAGCGAAGAGGAGATGAATCTCTTCAGAGACATAAAACGCGCTTTCGACCCGAACAACATACTGAACCCCGGCAAGATGGCCCTCTGACACCCCTTGGCCCGAGGAGTTCGGGCCTTTTCCCTACACTTTTCCTTTCGGCAGCTTCTACAGAAGGGCTTTCGCGAAGTCGATATATGATAGAATCCTTTTATGCAAAAGAGATTACCTGAACTTTTCAAGAGAGTATACTGCACCCTCAAAAACTTTTACGATCCGGACATAACATTCTATGCGGCGAGTCTCAGTTTCTATACGATCTTCACGCTCATTCCGCTGCTGCTCGTGAGCTTCTCAATCATCGTACGGCTCCCCAACTTCAGCGAGCAGTACGAAAAGATCAAGAGCTTCATCTTCTCCAACATCATGCCGGCTTCGCAAAATACGGTTTCGGGTTACATCGATACCTTTTTGGCCAACACCTCCAAACTCGGAGTGATAGGCTTCGTATTCATAATATTCGCATCGATCATGTTTTTCCAAAACTACGAGTATATCGTCGGGAAAATATTCAAAACGAGACAGAAAGGGTTCTGGAGTGCGCTAACCACCTACTGGACGCTTATAACTCTCGGTCCGATGGCTCTAGCGGCATCGATCTACCTCTCCGTAAAGATTCAGTATGTATTGAACCAGTCGAGCTACACGAGCGGAATAGATTTTCTTTCCATCTTCCCCTATCTGATTATATGGATGCTCTTTTTCGTAACGTACAAGATATCGACCACCACACTCATACGCTTCAAAGCGGCGCTCATATCGTCATTCTTCTCGTCCCTGATCTGGTACATGGGTAAAAACATCTTCATCTACTATACTGTTCACAACAAGACATACGCAACAGTATACGGCTCCTTCAGTACACTTCTCTTCTTCTTTCTCTGGATCTATCTTTCATGGATAATATTTCTATACGGCCAGAAACTATGCTACCTGCTTAACCAGAAAGAGAAAGAAAAGAGACACGAACCCGGCCTGAAGATAGAGTGCGATTCGGCTGAAGAGGGCGGCGACAGATAGAGCGCCGTAAACGGCCGTTGTCCACAACGGGATTATCACTTCAACGCTCCTGCCGTCTGCCGGCAGCTTCAGAAGCTCCACTATCCACCCGTCTGCAAGATCGCCCAGACCTGCCGCATGAAGCGCCATCGATAGAGGGTAGAATAGTGAAAAGAGAAGCGTCAGCGGTACGGATAGCAGCTGATAGAGGGAGAATGTACCGAATATCGAGTGCACGACCGGCAGCATAGCAAGGTATACCCATACATTCATCAGCACCAAAAGGACCCATCTGTTCCACCCTTCGCCAATATGAAGAGACTGGTAGATAAAAAAGACTCCGCTTACAGAGAACCAGAACCCTATGGAAAAAAGAAGCTCGGGAAAGAGTGCAAGAAGCAAAACCACACAAAATGCCAGAAACGAAAACGACAGTAGTTCCACGCCGAAAAGGAGCGCCGACCACCCGACAACGACCATCGCAAAGGCTCTCAACAGCGACGGCGGCACGCCGGTAAAGAGCAGGTATACCCCAAGCAGCAGAATCGTTACCGCCCCAACATCCATCAGTCGGTGCCGCCAGGGGAAAAAACGCTGCTGAAACGGCTTGTAGAGCAGACCCAGGCCGCCGTATAAAATAAACCACAAAAGCCCCATATGAAAACCGCTGAGCGCCAGAAGATGGCTTATACCCAGAAGACTCACCCTCTCTCTGAGCTCCTTTGAAACCGGAAGAGCCAGAAAGAGAGCGCCGTATAGCTCCCGCATCCACGGATGGGCGTGTACCTCTTTGATCTTCTCGAAAAGCTCCATCCTCTTGGAGCGCTCATGGTGCACGCCGGTTATAACAGAAGGAATGAAAGGTGTGGAGAGATAGTCCGAAAAAGATAGTCTGCCCGGAAAGAGCAACACCGAAATCCGTCGGCCGGATAGGTTTTTTATCGGCTCTTTAGAGGTTGTGTAGAGAGTGAGGCCGCCGTCAGTCTCTATCTTCAAAACCTCGTACTCCCTGCCGTTTCTACTCTTTGTATACTGCATCAGCACTTCGGCATCGGTAAAAACCTTTTTGGAAGCGGTGAGCTCTTTGTACCAGTAGTACCTGAAACCGAGCGATACCGAAAATAGGGCAAACGAGAGCAGAAGAAACATCCCCCATTCCCGGGGGCCTTCTATTAAAGCGGGTTTAGATAGGCGGAAGCTCAATTTTGGTCTCACCACCGGTATCTATATTGCTCTGCTCGTAGACGATCTCGACGGGAGCGTACCCGGCATCTACGAATCTGGTGAAACGTTTCTGAAACTTAAGCTCTATAATACCCGTAGGGCCGTTACGCTGCTTGCCTATGATAATCTCTGCATCCTCCTCCTCTTTTTCATGGAAGGTGGATTTGTACTCCTTGCCCTCGGCCCGCGCCTTCATCTCCTTCTCTTTCTCCTCCCTGATGCGGTAGACATCGTCACGGTAGACAAAAAGGATTATGTCGGCATCCTGCTCTATCGCACCCGACTCCCTGAGGTCGGAGAGCATCGGGCGCTTGTCGGCCCTCGACTCCAGAGAGCGGTTGAGCTGCGAAAGGGCCACTATAGGGATCTCCAGTTCACGCGCCAGCATCTTCAAGCCGCGGGAGATTTCGCTCACCTCCTGATGACGGTCTTTGTTTCCTCCTCCGCTCATCAGTTGCAGGTAGTCTATCATCGCTATTTTTATCTCGGGGTGGTGCGCCTTTAGCTTTCTGAGTTTCGCACGCACCTGGTGGATGTTAAGCGACCCCTCGTCATCTACGAAGAGTTTCTGCGCACTGAGCCAGTCGACGGCTTCGGAGAGCCTGGTCCACTCCTCGTCGGTAAGGTTGCCTACACGAAGATCCTGGAGCGCGATAGATGTCTTTGCGCTAAGCAGCCTCAAAACCAGCTGCTCGGCCGGCATCTCGAGAGAGAAGAAGGCGACACCGTCACCCTTTTCAAGGGCTTTTAGTGCCATGTTTAGCGTGAAAGCGGTGTTATGTGT
>JALSXE010000258.1:0-3302 GCA_027072755.1 Campylobacterales bacterium
AGAGGCACCCGAAGAGGAGGGCCCGCAGGCTGCGGAACCGGAACCCGAACCTGAACCCGAAGAGAAGGAGCTCTCCGAGATGAGCGAGGAGGAGGTCGAGGCCGAGATAGAGCGCCTTCTGGCCCAGAGACAGGAGGAGGACCGCAGGCGCAGGGAGGCGAAAAGGGCCGAACAGGAGAAGAAGGCTGCGAAAACTGCCGAAAAAGTGCAGGAGAGCGGCGCGCCGAAACCGCAGAAAAAGGCGGAGCCCAAACCCGCCCCCAAAGAGCGCAAGACGACGGTGGAGCAGACGATCCGCGTAGATGTGAAGCGGCTTGACGATCTGATGAACCTGATAGGCGAGCTCGTGCTCGGCAAGAACCGTCTGCTCAAAATATACGACGATGTCGAGGAGCGCTACGAGGGCGAACAGTTCCTCGAAGAGCTCAACCAGGTCGTCTCTTCGGTCTCTCTGGTTACTACCGACCTGCAGATTGCCGTGATGAAGACGCGAATGCTGCCGATAGGCAAAGTCTTCAACAAATTCCCGCGAATGGTGCGCGACCTTTCGAGGGAGCTGCACAAGGAGATCGAACTCGTTATCAGCGGTGAAGAGACTGAGCTCGACAAATCGATCGTAGAGGAGATAGGCGACCCGCTCGTACACATAATACGAAACTCGTGCGACCACGGTATCGAACTGCCGGAAGAGCGCGTGGCGAAAGGGAAACCCGCCAAGGGGACCGTACAGCTTAAAGCCTACAACGAAGGCAACCATATCATCATAGAGATCGTTGACGACGGCAAAGGGCTCGATCCCGATATGCTGAAGATGAAGGCGGTGGAGAAGGGGCTCATAAGCGAAAAAGAGGCGGACCAGATGAGCGACAAGGAGGCCTATATGCTCATCTTCAAACCGGGCTTCTCTACCGCGGCGCAGGTGACGAACGTATCGGGACGCGGTGTAGGCATGGATGTCGTAAGAAGCAACATAGAGAAGCTAAACGGCATCATAGAGATCGATTCGGAGGTCGGAAAGGGAACGACTCTGAAACTCAAGATTCCGTTGACCCTGGCGATTATCCAGTCGCTTCTTGTGAGCGTTCAGGAGGAGTACTACGCCATTCCGCTCGCATCGGTCCTCGAGACCGTCAGAATCACGCCCGACGAGATACAGAGCGTGGAGGGCCGAAGCGTCCTGAGGCTGCGTGACGAAGTGCTCTCCCTGGTACATCTTGCGGATCTCTTCGACGTAGAGAGGGTTTTCAGCATGGGGGAGCACGCCTATGTGGTCATCATCGGCATAGCCGAGACCAAAATAGGCCTCATTGTGGACTCGCTGATAGGCCAGGAGGAGGTCGTCATAAAATCTCTTGGAGAGTATCTCAAAGGGATAGAGGGGATCGCGGGAGCTACGATAAGGGGCGACGGAAGAGTCACTCTTATTGTGGATGTGGGTGCGCTTATGGATATGGCCAAAAGCGTGAAGAGCTCCATGCAGAACCTCGAAGACAACCTGCAAAAAGGAGAGAAGAGTTCTCCCGAAGACTACAATATTCTGGTGGTAGACGACAGCAAAACCGACAGAAGCATTATGAAAAGAGCGCTCGAACCCCTCGGTGTGACCATCACTGAGGCTACAAACGGAGTAGAGGCTCTAAACCTGATGAAAGATGGCAGCAAGAGCTTCGACGCGGCTCTTATAGACATAGAGATGCCGCGAATGGACGGCTACACTCTCGCGGCCGAGATAAGGAAATTCAACAAGTTCAAGATGGTGCCGCTCATTGCCGTGACGAGCCGAACCAGCAGGAGCGACAGGATGCGCGGGGTGGAGGTGGGGATGACCGAGTATATAACCAAGCCCTACACCCCTGAGTATCTGATGAATGTGGTGGCAAGAAACATAAACCTCAATGTACCGGAGTATACGTCATGAACAATCAGTTAGAACAGGTTCTTAAAAAGCAGCAGGAGCAGCAGAAGGTTCCGAGCGAAGGTGAGATAGAGAAGGTCGTTCAACTCGTAGGGTTCATGGTGGGCGAAGAGGAGTTCGCGGTGCCGATTCTGGGTATCCAGGAGATCATAAAGCCCATCGAGTATACGAGAACGCCGAAGACACCGCCCTATGTCCTGGGGGTTTTCAACCTAAGAGGAAGTGTCCTGCCGCTAATAGATTTGAGGATGAAGTTCGGTCTGTCGAGATCGAAAGAGAATGAAGATACGCGATATATGGTTATAAAACACAACGACGAGGTGGCGGGATTCGTCATAGACAGGCTTACGCAGGCGACGCGGATAAAGGAGAGCGCCATCGATCCGGCACCGGAGACGCTGAACGACGATCAAAACTTCATATACGGTGTCGGAAAGCAGAAAGACAAGCTCATATCGATACTGAATGTAGAGGCGCTTTTGAAGCGCGACTTCTAAGCCTCGGGCCTCAGCCGAGCAGACTCTTGGCCAGGCTGAAGCGGTTCGCCGTCATCAGGTGGATTTTCGGATGGATCTCTTTGACGGTCTCGAAGATCTCGCGGCTTAGGGCCAGACCCCTTTTCTCCTCCTCTATCTCCCCCTTTTTATGCGCTTCGTAGAGTGTGTCTATCCACTCTTTCGGTACATGGATACCCGGAACGTGAGAGGCCAGAAACTGCGCCGTTTTCAGTCTGGTAATAGGGAAGAGTCCAAGAATGAGCACCCCGTTTCTGTTGCCGCTTTGTACCTTCGCCTCCTCGAAAAGCTCGAGCAGTGTAAGCGCGTTGCGTTCGTCGAATACCGGCTGCGTGATTATGCCAAGAGCCCCGTGGCTCAGCTTTTTGGTGAATTTTTTTAGAAGCGTTTTGGGGTTTTTCGCAAAGGCGTTGCTTACGGCGAAAGGGTATAACGGCCGCGGTTTGATACCGAATTCGCGCCCCGCGTAGTCTATGCCGGCGTTGAAACATTTGATGATATCCAGAAGCATCGAGCTGTCGCTTTCGAAGACTCCTTTTGCCGCAGGCTGGTCGCTTATTTTTGCCGGATCTCCGGTTAGAGCCAGAATGGCGCGCACGTCTATTTCGTTGGCTCCCAGCAGGTCCGACTGCAGCGCGATTTTGTTGCGGTCTCTCATGCTCATTGTCGCCAAAACCGGCTTTTTGAAGCGCTCCTGCAGCCGCATGGCGGCTATTATGGAGCTGTACTTGAGCTTCGCCAGAGGATTGTCCGTAGTGCTGAAGCCGTCGACACGCTCCGGGAGGCCAAGCTCCTCTATCTTATCTATTACCGGTGTGAACGAGGCGTCGTGTTTCGGGGTGGTTTCGAGCGTGATATAAGCCGTTTTGGGG
>JALSXE010000259.1:0-3299 GCA_027072755.1 Campylobacterales bacterium
TGAGCCATTGAACTTCTTTATTATCGACGGGTCTATCTGGGAGTAGTCTATCTTTTTATGACTCTTGTTCCAGTACTTCTGCACCTTCTCGCTTTTCAGGTTCATCTGCTCTTCGCTTCTGACCCATCCGTAGTGGTACATCTTTGCGCCCGTCAGCGCCGCGTTGGGGTAGCGGCCTATCTTGTTGCTTGCCAGAACCAGCCAAAACAGCCCGTCGGGAGCGTAGCTTCTTACGGAGTTTTTTATGATGCGCGGGGCACGGCGGTACCACCCCGGTGAGTCGAGGTAGCTGTTGGCGTTGCCGTAGAAGTGGATGTAGTCGAAGAGCAGCGCCTCGACCCTCTCGTCATCTTTGTACCTCTTCATCGCCTCGACGATCTTCTGAAGGTCATCTTCGTGGACCACTTCGTCCGCTTCGAGGTAGAAGGCCCAGTCGCCCGTACAGTTGAACTGCGCTATCATCTTCTGCTGCCCGTAGACGTAGCCTCTGTCTCTCATCACCTCGTTCCACTGCGTATGGATTATCTTTATCTTGTCGTCGCCTATCGCCTCTATCATGCTCTGCGTCTCGTCTTCGCAGGGGCCGAGAGCTATTATGAACTCGTCGACAATCGGGAGTATCGACTTTATAGACTCCACAAACGGGTAGCCGAGCATCTGCCCGTTTCTAAGAAATGTAAAACCGCTGACTCTCATATCTCATCCTTCATGAACCTGTTGATTCCGTCTTCACACCGCACAAGCTTCTCTTTTATAGTACGTTCCAGCCTTCTGTCGTTCTCTTTCAGCGCTTCGCGGGTACTCTCTTTATGGTAGAGGTGGTATGCGATGGCGGCGAACCTAAGATCTTTGCGTACCATTCCGCTGTTTAAAAGCCTCGCCGCAAACTCGCTATCTTCTCTGCCCCATCCCACGAAGCGGTTGTCGAAGCCGTTGACTGCAAGCAGATCTTCTCTAAAGAGTGCGAAGTTGCATGTTCTGATCCCCTTCAAAGAGCGGCTCTTTCTTGAAAAGAGAGAGGAGAGCAGGGGACACCTTAGCGCATTTTTTCTATTTTTTATCGATTTAGAGAAGATCGAAAAAGAGATTCGCGACTTTATGACGGCCTCTTTTGTCGCCTCTTCGTTCAAAAGTACCCTGCCTCCCTGTACGAATGTGCCGGGTTCGGCGGCTTCTATGTGATCTTTTATGAAAAGCGGATGCAAAACCATATCTCCGTCTATCATGACTATATACTCCCCGCTGCTCATCGCCGCCGCGCGGTTGCGCGACATGGCGGCCCTGAACCCTTCATCCTCCTGCCATGCGTGGAGTATCGGTACCAGGCTCTCTTTTGCGGCCTCTCGTATGACGTTTGCGGTCTCTTCGCCGCTGCCGTCGTCGGCTACTACTATCTCATGCGGTAAGCGGTGCTGCGTCAGCGCGCTCTTTAGGACCAGCTTCAGGGCATCGGGCCGGTTGTATGTGGTTATGATGAGCGAAACTTTCACTTTTTCTCTCTTCTTCTCTCGTAGAGTTTCATATATTTGTAAAAGACACCGTTGGCGTTGGAGACGCTTATCAAGAGCCCCTCGTAACCGCATAGAAAACCTCTTTGAAGTATGTAGTTTCTAAAAAATGCGAAAGCGGCCCTGAAAAAGGCTTTTGCGGGTGAGGAGGGTTTGTCGCTCCCTTCTGCATATAGCGTGGAGTAGCTCTGCATCTTCGCTATTAGCGACTCTACACTGTCGAACGGGTAGTGCAGAAGCTCCCCTTTTAGTTTGACTATTTTGGCTCCGTCGGGCACGATGAGCGACTCGTGCACCATCGCGTCGCTGAACGATGTGAACCTCCTGTTGAAAAGGCGCATCACCTCGTCGGGGTACCATCCGCAGCACTTTACCGGTTTTTGCCTGTAGTGGTTTAGGCGCTCTACGGTGTAGATATTCTCTATATCTTTAAAACTGAGCTCTTTTATGGAGTCTATGAGCTTTGGTGTCGCCACTTCGTCGCTGTCTACCGAAAAGATCCAGTCGTTTTTCGCCTCTTTGACTGCGAAGTTTTTCAAGGGTCCAAATCCCGTAAACTCATGCTCCACTACCCTCACATTGTGATACCTCGCGGCAATTTCGAGCGTAGCGTCGCTAGAGCCGTTGTCGACTATCAAAATCTCGTCAAACTCCGCCAGTGCGTCGAGGCATCGCGCAAGGTAGCGCTCGGAGTTTTTCGTCAAAATCGTTACGCTGATTCGCTCAACCACTTCTTCACCTCTTCAAATATCCTCTCGGGCTCTATGGCATAGAGGCAGTCGCTCCTGCCGTGCCTGTCGTCGCATCCCGCTTTCCCGCACGCCACGCAGGGCATATCGGCCTGAAAGAGTGTTATGTTGCCATACTTTTGCAAAGGTGCGCTCGATTTCACCCCTCTTTGCAAAGCGTTGCTCCACGGCGACCAGATCTGCGGGAGTGTCGGGCCGAATATCGCGAATATCCTCCTATCCAGTGCTGTGGCAATGTGCATGTTCAGTGTGTCCATACCTATGTAGGCCGAAGATTTCGCGCACAGAGCGATGTAGCCCTCAAGTGATGTCTTGCCTATCAGATTATGAAGATTCGGCAGATCGGGAAGCTCTTTCGAGACTCTTCTGTCTATTTCGCCCGGCCCTCCGGTGATTGCGATCGGGATACCGAGGGTGCTTAGCATCTCGAGCAGCCCGTTTCGCAGATGGGCAGGGTAGATCTTGTAGTCGTACTGCGCCGACGGGTGGAAGATAAGAAAAGGGGCTTCGGTGTCGAAAGAGAGGCCCGTTAGCTCCTTTTCTCCCTCTTTCGGTATGTTGGCGTGAACCTCCATCCTCTCCGGCTCCACTCCCAGCAGTTTAAGAGGCATATGTGTATGCTCCACAATGTGCCTTTGCGAATCGAAATCGAAGTGTCCGCTTAAAACGAGGCGCTTCCACCATGACTTAGAAGGCTCCCTCTCTACGCAGGAGATCGCCTTTTTGGCTGCCAGCCGGGCATAGAGTACGCTTCTGTCGCTCGCAGTCAGATTTATGGCAAGATCGTACTTTTTAAAGATTCTCTTTACAAGAGCCGTCTCCTCTTTCACTCTTTGTGCCGCACCCTCTCTTTTCCACCCGTAGTCGTAGGTATGGATGGCATCTATGTGCGGCAGTGTCTTCGCTATGGCGATGGTGTCGCGGTTTACGAGCATGTCGATCTTCGCATTCTCATATTTTTCATGCAGCGTCTCTATGAGCGGGGTCGACAAAAATACGTCGCCGTTGGAGCGCTGCACGATGATGAGAATTTTCCTATACA
>JALSXE010000260.1:0-7573 GCA_027072755.1 Campylobacterales bacterium
CGGGGTGAACGACGCACCGGCGCTCAAGCGCGCCGATGTCGGCATAGCGATGGGCAAAAACGGAACCGAAGCGGCAAAGGATGCGGCGGAAATCGTGCTTGCGGACGACAACTTCGCCTCCATCAAGCACGCCGTAGAAGAGGGCCGCACCGTATACGACAACCTCAAAAAGGCGATTCTGTTTATTCTGCCCACCAACGGCGGCGAAGCGCTCATAATTTTGGGTGCGATACTCCTGGGCTTTTCGCAGTTGCCGCTAACACCCGTGCAGATTCTCTGGGTAAACATGGTTACGGCCGTCACGCTGGCGCTCTCACTGGCCTTTGAGCCGCCCGAACCCGACGTAATGAGCCGCCCCCCGAGAGACGCCAAAGAGCCGATGATAACCAGATACCTGCTATGGCGCATCATATTCGTCTCCGTCATCCTGATGGGCGGAACCTTCGGCCTCTTTATCTGGGAGCAGCGAAACGGAGCGCCCATCGAGAACGCAAGAACCGTTGCGGTAAACACCCTCGTGATGTTCGAAGTGTTCTACCTCTTCAACGCCCGCTACATAAACGGTTCGTCGTTCAGCCTGCAGGGACTCACGGGCAACCGCTACGTCCTCATGGCGATAGCCGCACTGCTTGTTTTGCAGGCGGCATTCACATACGTGCCGTTCATGAACGGACTCTTCGGCACCGTACCGATAGAGCCCCACGTCTGGCTGCGAATAACGGCGATAGCCTCGACGGTATTTTTCCTCGTTGAGTTCGAGAAGTATCTTGTTAGGAGGATGGGGAAGGGGTGAGGAGGGTGGGAGTATCGGCAGTCGGTTTTATATATGCAACAGTCAACGCCGCTGCGAAGCCTTGAAGAAGATGCGGTAGATAGCTATTTTGGACTGAAACGGGAAGTAACTAAAAAGTGGAAATGGAAGTAATTGCAGTCCATGACTCCATTTAAGCACCTATTTATGGGTGTTTTTTATCTGTAATGTGGAAGTAAGAATTTTTAGTCATGGAAGTAGTGGGAAAAGATGGGTCATATTTATCAGGAAAACGGGAAAATTTTAGGATTGAAATATATAATTATAAAAAGAGACTTTTGATCGGTGGGGTTTAAGAAGTGATTACCTACGTTCGTACAAGCATTTTCGAATCAAATGCTCAGGTTCTGGTCAATACGGTCAACACGGTAGGCGTAATGGGCAAAGGTTTGGCAAAAGAGTTTAAACGTCTGTATCCTGAGATGTTCGAAGCCTATCAGTACTATTGCGAAAAGGGCCGGCTGACGATCGGAAAACTTCAAATTTTCAGAACGCCCAACAAGTGGATTTTGAACTTTCCGACCAAAAAGAGCTGGCGTTACCCTTCGAAAATCGAGTATATAGAAGCAGGGCTAAAAAAATTCGTAGGAAACTATGAAAAGTTGGGCATCCAGTCTATCTCGTTTCCAATGCTTGGGTGCGGGAACGGGGGGTTGGATTGGCAGGAGGTCAAGCCCCTGATGGAGAGGTACCTGAAAAACCTGCCGATCGATGTCTACGTCCACATCTCCAAAAAAGACGGCTTGGCACCGGAGCATAAAAATCAAAAAGAGATCGAAGCGTGGCTGAAAAGCGAGCCTCAATATCTTTCGAGTATCGAATTTTTGTCGCATCTGAATCAGAGGTTCAGCGGGCTTATAAACAGCGTACACAAGCTCGGTATGACGATAGATGTGACGGTAGAAAAGATCGATGACGAAGAGACATTCTGCCTAAAAAAGGGTAAAACGCAGATCTACCTTACACGATCGACTCTTGCGGCTATTTGGCATCTACTCAGAAACGGCGGCTTTTTACGAAAAGAGATGCTCTCTTCCGAATTGGCGGAGCATGCCGATATGGTCATGGCTTTTTTATCGGAACTGGACTACATAGCGTTGACACAGGTCGGAGAAGAGGAGGATGAGAGCGCCGTCAGACTCCTGGCCTACAGACAGCCGGTTTCAAAAGAGGGAGAGCCCGACAAGTTTGTGGCATGAGTGAAAGGTACAAGTTTGTCGAGTCATTTCAAAAAAGCCTCTTCGAAAGATTCAAAAACGGCTACCAAAGCTGGTGGCCCAATTTTATTTTTCACTACAGTGATGTACAAAATATTGCCTCCATATTGAATTCGGGCAAGCTCTACAGCAGGGAAAAAGCGTGCAAGCTCGGTTTGATGGCAAATGACAATGCGGACAGTGAAGTAATTGGCAAGACACAGAATGAATATCTGAGTTTTGTCAGGTGCTATTTCGGTGCGAAAACCCCTACACAATACAGAAACGAGGGCATCTTGCCGGAGCATGAGGTCAAGAACAGTGCTCATTGTCCGGTACCGGTATTTCTGCTCTTCGATTTTGTAAAACTCCTGGCCGTAGATGGCGTGCGGTTCAGCGGTGGCAATATCGCTGCAAGCGATGCGGATATATTTGAGTCCATCGAAGATCTTGAAAAATTGGAGTTCGGCTATATATACGATCGCGGCTCCTTGCCGAATGATTCTAATCGCAACCATATTCTTTATTGCCGCCATGCAGAAGTTTTAATACCGGATGAACTGAATGTATATGACTATTTAAGATATATATGCGTCCGTTCCGAAGCGGAAAGAGAGATGTTGCTATATAGACTCGAGCCATATATAAAAAAGAGAATATCGAAGATCATTAAAGTCTTTACAAAAGACGGTATATTTTATAACAACAGGCTTCTGGTCAATAGTGTAACCATTGGAGAAAATGCCAATGAAATCATTATGAGATTTTCCAATGCGGACCGTTTTGAGTTTGATATGAGAGTTCTGGGTGAAGACAGACGAACAGGTAGGAAATATGATAAGTCTAAATTATGGAAAGTTACCCATACCGTACGCTTTGAACTTCAAGAACCCATAGGCCAAGAAGGCTTTTATATTCGCATAGAAATGAACGGCGATATGGTCTATGAAAATATTATAGTGCCAAAAACGGAAGGCGTGTTTTAAAGATAATCATCTATCTCCAATTCAAAAGATAAGTCAAGATAGGTCAGTACAAACACTTTAAAGATTAAAAAATAGGAGTATAAAGGTATGAAACTGTCAGCTGTATTGTCAGTAGTTTTTGCCTGTTTTCGACTAACACTAAGTGAGATTTAAGTTTTAGAGCCCGAAATTTAGGGGATTTAAGAAAATGGCTCCGGATGCTGGATTCGAACCAGCGACCAAGTGGTTAACAGCCACCTACTCTACCGCTGAGCTAATCCGGAACACTTGAGGGTTGTGATTGGGTCAATCACGGCGGAAATTATAGTCTAAAAGGCTCTATTTGTCAAGAGGATTTTCGCTTCTGTTTCGAAAAGCCGGTGCCGTAAAAGAGCAGGCCGCCGAGCTTTTTTGTCTCTATCTTACATTTTTGCAGCAGCGCTTCGAAGCGCTTTCGGCTCTCTTCGTCGAAAAGGGCCTCAATGTCTGCCTGCGTCAGGGGGCGTTTGAGCAGGGTAGAGAGTATCTCTTCGTCGCTGAAGGAGCTTTTGGCCTCTTTGGCCCTGTGGCGGCCCACTATGTGGATGGGAAGGGAGGGGTCGAACTCTTTTGAGATTTCGTAGAGCTCTTTGAAGCTCAGAGGCTCTATGGGGTATGCGGGCGGTCTGTCTACGGTGCCTATGTCTATGCGGTCGGCTCCAAGAGCAAGAAGCGTTCTGTTTAGTGCCTCTATCTCTCTTTTTGAGGTGTTGATGGAGGGGACCATCAGAATCTCTATTATCATGGAGCCTTTGAATCTTTTTCTGAAGCTCTTTATCCCCTCTATTATATTCTGAAGTTCCGTCCCCTCCAGCGGTCTGTCGAGTTTTTTGAAGCACTCTTTCGTGGCGCAGTCGAGCGAGAGTTTTACGATGTCGAGCTTCGCGAGGGAGTTTTGGATCTGCGGCAGCCATATTGTCGAGGCGTTTGTGAGTATCAGGGTTTTGTAGCCGTTTTTGATCTCGTTTATGCGCTCTATGAGCTCGTCCAAAAAGGGGTAGAGGGTCGGTTCACCGTTTGCCGTGATCGTTATGACTTCGATGTCGGGGTGCTCTTTGATGGCGCTTTTGAGCTCATCTACGACAAGCTCTACACTCGGCGGGTTCTGAATGGCTTCTACCGGCTTTGCGGCGGCCAGTTCGCAGTAGAGGCAGTCGTAGTTGCACTGTTTCGTGCCGGGGCTCAGGTCAATTCCCAGCGAAATGCCGAAGCGTCTGGAGGGGATAGGACCGAAGATGGTCCTATATTTTGAGGGTGTCACTTCTCTTTCGTTATCTCGTGTACGAGGTCTACGAAGTATTTGGCGTTTTCCACCGGAACGTCGGGGAGTATTCCGTGGCCGAGGTTGAAGATGTGGCCCCTGTTTTGCATCGTCTCATAGAGAGACTCTACGCACTCTCTGGTCGCCTCTTTCGAGTAGAGGCGGCACGGCTCCATGTTGCCCTGCAGGACGTACCGGTCTCCGAGCTTCTCTTTTGCAAGTGCCATCGGAGTGCCCCAGTCTACGCCGAAGACGTCGAACTCTCCGTCGATGTCGTCGAGGTAGGCGCCTATCCCTTTGGGGAACATGATAATCGGGATGTGGGGGTATTTGCCCTTGATGTAGCTTGCAACCTCTTTCATGTAGTTCCAGCTGAATTCGAAGTATTTGCTCTTTTCGAGTGCCGCCGCCCAGCTGTCGAAAATCTGTACGACGTTGACTCCGGCTTCTATCTGCTTTTCGAGGTATAGTTTGACGACTTCGGTAACTTCACGAAGGAGTGCGTGTACGAGTTCGGGCTGTGTGTAGATGAGCTTTTTGACGATATTGTAGGTTTTGGTGCCGCGCCCTTCGATCATGTATGTTATGAGTGTCCAGGGCGCGCCTGTGAAGCCTATGAGCGCTTTGTCGTCGGCGAGCCGTTCGCGTATGATCTTGACGGCGTCGTAGACGTATGTGAGTCTCTCGTGCGCGTTCGGCCGGAGACGCTTTAGATCCTCTTCAGTTCTGATAGGGTCGGAAAACACCGGCCCTTCACCCTTTTCGAACTTCAGATCCATCCCCATCTCGAGAGGAATGACGAGAATGTCGCTAAAAAGAATCGCCGCATCCACACCTACGATGTCTACCGGCTGAAGCGTCACCTCTGCCGCCTTTTCGGGATCTTTACAGAGACTCAGAAAGTCTCCGGCCTCTTCGCGTACCGCCATATATTCGGGAAGGTATCTTCCCGCCTGGCGCATCATCCAAACGGGTGTGTAGGGGGTCGGTCTGTTAAAACATGCATCTACGAATATCATTTTCCACTGCCTTTATGTAAGAGATATAGAGCCCCTCCGAGAGCCATGATCGCGATAGCGAAATAGAGCATATCCAGAGGTGTTGTGAAAGCGGTAAACATCGCCTTTTTGAAGAAGGTGACTATAAGCACCATTACGATCACTTTCGCCAGCTTGTCTTTGAGCTGGTCGAGTGAGTGGATCTCGAGAATCTTCGAAGCGCCGGACTGCTTGGCCGGGTCGATCTCCGATATGAAGAGCTCGTATACACCGAAGCTGAAGATAAGCATAACAATGGCGATGAGGTAGAGGTCCACAGCGCCTATAATGACGCCCACCAGTTTTTCGTGAAAGTAGGGCGGGTGCTCCTGCGCAGCGTACATCTTGACCGTCTTTACGGCGATCTCCCATATATCGACACTCGCGACGACAAAGAGGATGATCGAAGCGATAAGGCTGAACACCACGGCCAGCAGCACAAAGAGGCGTCCGTTCCAGAGCGAATGCTCGAAGATCTTTTCCAGTAGTTTCATAGTGTCTCCATCTCTATCCATTTTTGGGCTATGCGTACGGCGTTGGTGGCCGCTCCTACCCGAAGGTTGTCGGCTACGACGAACATATGCACCACATTGGGGCGGTAGATGTCGCGACGAATCCTTCCGACGAAGGTCTCGTTCTTCTCTACACAGTGTGTCGGCATCGGGTAAACGCTGTTTGCGGGGTCGTCGAGAATGACGATGTTTTCACCTTTGGCTATGGTTTCGCGTGCGGCGTCGGCATCGAGATCTCTTTTGCAGGTTACGGTAACGCTTTCGGCATGGCCGCGAAGCGTGGGCACCCGTACGCATGTGGCGGCCACTTCGATGGAGTCGTGCATGATTTTGTTGGTCTCGTTGACCATCTTCATCTCCTCTTTCGTGAAGCCGTTCTCCATAAAGACGTCTATCTGCGGAATCACGTTGAGGGCTATCTGGTGCGGGAACTTCTTGTGCTCGCTCTCGTCGAGTTTGAAGGCGAAAAACTCCTGCATCTGGCGTACCAGTTCGTCCATGGCGCTCTTGCCGGCACCGGAAGTGGCCTGATAGGTGCTGACATCTATCCGCTCTATGCCGTATGCATCCTGAAGCGGCTTGAGTGCCTGCACCATCTGGATCGTGGAGCAGTTGGGGTTGGCTACGATCCCCTTTTCGCGCCATCTGGCGATATCTTCCGGATTCACCTCCGGCACTACCAGCGGAACTTCGGGGTCCATTCTGAAGTGGCTGGTGTTGTCTATGACGACCGCTCCGGCCTCTACCGCGAAAGGGGCGAATTTTGCAGATACCGAGCCGCCCGCGCTAAAGAGCGCTATATCTATCTCCTCTTCATCGAAGACCGTCTCCGTCAGCTCTTTGACTACGACATCTTCCTCCCTGTAGGTGACCGTACCTCCCGCACTCCTCGCGCTTGCGAGCGGAACGAGTTTCGCCACCGGAAAATCGACCTCCTCCATGACGCGGAGCATCTCTTCGCCTACGGCGCCCGTGGCGCCCACTACGGCAACGTTGTATTTGCGCATCTGTCTCTACCTTGCTGAGAAAAGTTGCGAGATTATATCGAAAATATAGAAAATATTATATAAACTGACGTTACTCTTTTCGCGTAACGGCATCTCGAAAAGCCTACTTTTCGAAGCTTCAGGGGGTTGTAGGGATGTCAGTCCCTGCCGTTTTTCGGGCTCTGCCCGGAAAATGAGTAACAATAATATCAAAAACGGGCATCGAGAAAGAGATCGTCGCAACTTATCGCTACATCGTCGCTGAGGATCGCCGCACGCTCCACCACCGCTATGAGTTCGCGTATGTTTCCGGGCCAGTGGTACGAGGTGAGCATCTCCTTGGCCTCTTTCGAAAACTCTTTCGGTCCGAGGCCGTATCTGGCCACTACATCTTCGAGCGTTCTTTCGGCTATGGGTATGATCTCTTCGCCGCGCTCTCTTAGAGGCGGTATCAGGACCGGAATTGTGGCTATGCGGTAGTAGAGATCTTCTCTGAACTCCTGATTTCGCATCTTCGTTTTTATGTCGGCGTTTGTTGCGGCAACTATACGGACATCTATTTTGGTCCCAGATGTGGAGCCGAGCCTGTGTATGACGCGCTCCTGCAGCACGCGAAGCAGTTTTGCCTGCAGGTGGTAGGGCATTTCGGCGATCTCGTCCAGAAAGATCGTCCCGCCGTGTGCCGCCTCGAACTTTCCCATTTTGGCCTCTACCGCATCGGTGAAGGCCCCCTTTTCGAAACCGAAGAGTTCGCTCTCTATAAGGT
>JALSXE010000260.1:7583-9707 GCA_027072755.1 Campylobacterales bacterium
CTATAAGGTTTTCGGGAATTGCCGCCATGTTTACGGCCACGAAAGGCCCGCCGCTTCTTGCGGAGTTTTCGTGAATCGTGCGTGCGAAGAGCTCCTTGCCAACGCCGCTTTCTCCCAGCAGCAAAACGGCCGCGTCGCTCTTTGCCGCCTTTTTGGCGAGGGAGAGGCTTCTCTCGAGCGCTGCGGAGGTGCCGTAAAAGAGGGAGTCTATACCTTCTGCAGAGGAGGTTTTCACGCTCTTTACGCGGTTTTTCACCTTTTTGCTTCGGCGAATCGCCTCTACGAGCGTCTCCACTTCGAATGGCTTTGTGAGAAAGTCGCTCACACCGAGTCTTATGGACTCTATGGCGCGGCCGAGGGTGGCGTTACCGGTTATGATGATGACTTCGTATCGCCCCTCCAGCGCCTCTACGAACTCTATGCCGTCCATTCCGGGCATCGTGATGTCGGAGATTACGAGCTCGAAGCTCTCATCCAGCTTTTTTAGGGCCTCTTTGGCGTTTCTGAAGGTTTTGACTTCGAACTCGTCGTAGTCCGAAAGAGCGATTTCAAGCGATTTACGCATATTTATATCGTCTTCGATGATCGCGATTTTCATCTATGGCTGTCCGTCTACTGGATTTTTTTTATGGTAACCAATCCATCATTAAATTCGACTTGCACGGGCAGAACGGGTGTCGTGAGGATATCTATCTTCTTTTGGGAGGTCATCGAGGAGAAGAGGGAGTAGGAGCGTATGGAGGCGGAGTTTTCAAGCAGGCACTCGGCCAGCTTCATCCGGTTTTTCGCGGCAAAAGAGGTGAAGCTCTCTTCGTCGGTTTCGAAGCTGCAGAGCGGTTCAGTGCTGCCGCGCAGAGGAGTCATCGCCCTGCTTATCTTCAAAGACTCCCGCACGGCGATCAGATCCCTGCTTGTAAGCGAGTAGTATATGTAGTACTCGTCGGCCGAAACGGCTGCGGCCAGAAGAAGTGTCAGCGTGAGAGCCGGGCGTACCACTCTTTTCCGTTCAGTGTCACTTCCATCTCCACTTCGCACAGACCGTCTTTGAATTTCGTATCGAGAATTCTGGCGTTTTTGATCATCGCATCGATCTGTGTCCGTACTGTGGAGCGGCTTATCATCATGTTTCTTATCAGGTCGCGCCCTTCGACCCTTACGCCGCAGATCTTCTCTCCGAGCTGGCGGTAAGCGTCGGCGATGGCGGCACGTTTGGCCAGTGCCATCGCCTGTGCCGGCGATACGGTATTTACGGGTGCGACACCCTGGCCGACAACTTGGAAGTGTATCGTATTGTTTTTCGAGAGGGTGCAGAGATCGCATGCGGTTTTTGCGGGCTCTTTCGCCCGAATCGGTTCGACTTTGCCTATTTCGGCCTTAGGGGCGACAATAGCCTGCTCTTTCACGGTGTTGGCGCTTTCGGCGCCATTGCTCTTCTCCACTTGCGGAGCGGGGCAGGTTTCGGCCATCAGGGCGGCAGATAGAAGCGTCAAGGCAAGCAGTGACCACTTTTTCATAGAGAACTCCTAACGTTTTCTTTTGTCACCAGCAAAAACCGTTCCTATTTCTGCCGTTACCGCTCTTCAACCTCTCTTTTTTCAAGGATATCCTCGTCAGCCTCCTCTTTCGGGCAGCTTGCTATCGAGTTTACCCTGTCTCCGCTTTCGAGCCGGACAATCTTCACGCCGCTGGTGTTGCGTCCCGCTTTCCTGATACTCTGCATATCTACACGGATCATCTTGCCTGTCTGAGTCAGGACCATCAGGTCTTTGCCCTCGTCGACTATGACGACTCCTACGGCATCTCCGGTTTTCGGTGTGAGCTTCATCGCCAATACACCTTTACCGCCGCGGCTCTGGAGTCTGTACTCTCCCGCTTCGGTTCGTTTGCCTATGCCTTTTTCGGCGACGGTGAGCAGTTCCTGCTCCTCACTGCTTATGGTTGTGGCGCCGACCACATGGTCACCCTCTATCTTGAAGCGGATGGCCGTTACGCCGCGTGCCGTCCGGCCCATCTCCCTGGCATCCGTGACCGGGAAGCGTATGCACATGCCTTTCTGTGTCAGCACGAAGAGCCACTGCGTTTCGGGCAGAACGATTTTGGCCGTTACGAGGTCGTCCTCTTCGT
>JALSXE010000260.1:9717-12551 GCA_027072755.1 Campylobacterales bacterium
CGATTTGCTCTCGTCGAAATCTGTCGTCGGTATGATCGCCATGATGTTCTCACCGGGCTGAAGCTGGATCAGGTTGACCACCGCTTTCCCTTTTGCCGTTCTCGAGCCCTCGGGAATCTTGTAGACCTTGAGCCAGTAGAGCTGACCGCGGTCGGTTACGAACATCAGGGTGTCGTGAGTATTGGAGACGAAGAAGTTCTCTATAAAATCGTCTTCGTGTGTCGTTACGGCGGTTTTTCCCTTTCCTCCGCGATGCTGCTTCTCGTACTGCTTGACCGGTACACGCTTTATGTAGCCTCTGTGGGTGATAGTGACGACCATCGGCTCGTTGGGTATCAGATCTTCTATATCTATATCTTCGTAGTCGTCCACTATCTCGGTAAGACGCGGTGTGGAGAAGCTCTCTTTTATCTCGAGAAGCTCCTCTTTGATTATCTGGTTTAGAAGATCTTCGCTTTTGAGGATGTTGCTGAGGCGTTCTATCTCCGCCATCAGCTCCTTGTACTCCTTTTCGATCTTGTCGCGCTCCAGACCCGTGAGGCGATGCAGGCGCATGTCGAGGATCGCCTGCGCCTGCTTTTCGCTTAGATCGAAACGCTCCATCAATCCCTCTCTGGCTTCGGCGGCATCTTTCGATGCACGGATGAGCGCTACTATTTCGTCTATATTGTCCAGAGCTATGCGCAGTCCCTCGAGAATGTGGGCCCTGGCTTTAGCTTTTTCGAGTTCGAATATGGTGCGGCGTATGATTATGGTTTTTCTATGCTGGATAAAGAGATTCAGAAGTTCGATAAGGGTGAAGACCTTCGGCTCCTTGTTCTGGATGGCGAGCAGGATTATGCCGAATGTGGTCTGCATCTGGGTCGATTTGAAAAGGTTGTTGAGTACGATTTCGCTCATCGTATCTTTTTTGAGCTCGACCACCACGCGGATACCTTCGCGGTCGCTCTCGTCTCTCACTTCGCTGATACCCTCTATCGCTTTATCTTTCGCCAGCTGGGCTATGTTCTCTATGAGCTTGCTCTTGTTGACCTGGTAGGGTAGTTCGTCTATGACGATCACCTCGCGGTGGCCCTTCTTCTCTATATGCGTCTTCGCGCGCACTTTGATGCGGCCGCGACCTGTTCTGTATGCATCGAGTATCCCTTTGCGGCCGAAGATTATGCCGCCGGTCGGGAAATCGGGCCCCTTGATATGCTCCATCAGATCGTCGAGTTCCGCGGAGGGGTTGTCTATCATCACCAGCAGTGCGTCTATCAGCTCATCGAGGCGGTGGGGCGGAATGTTCGTCGCCATTCCCACCGCGATACCGTTCGAGCCGTTTAGCAGCAGGTTGGGTACGCGGCTCGGCAGGACGTCGGGCTCTTGCATAGTGTCGTCGTAGTTCGGGATGAAGTCGACGGTATCTTTCTCTATATCTCTCAAAAGCTCTTCAGCCAGGCGGGTCATTCGAGCTTCGGTATAACGCATTGCCGCAGGGTTGTCGCCGTCGATTGATCCGAAGTTTCCCTGTCCGTCGACGAGGGGAATACGCATCGAGAACTCCTGAGCCATCCTTACAAGCGCATCGTAGACTGCCGTATCGCCGTGCGGGTGGTACTTACCTATCACGTCACCGACGATACGGGCACTCTTTTTGTATGCGGCCCTCGAAGTTACCCCCAACTCGTGCATCGCATAGAGTATTCGCCGGTGCACCGGCTTCAGGCCGTCTCTGGCATCGGGGAGCGCACGCCCTATGATTACGCTCATAGAGTAGTCGAGATAGCTTCCCTTAATGCTATCTTCTATCGATATCTCCTGAATATCTTCGTTTTCCTTGAACAGATCGGACATTCAAAACCTTTTGCTTTGAAAATTTTAAGATAGATTCTATCTAAAAGTAGCTTAATTTTCGTATCGTAATCTCTTTATATATATGTATACAGACCGGTATGGCCCGCTATGCATGAAAAAAGTTTTCTATGCCTATTTTTTAAGCAGTAGAGATCTATCTTCTGATACATATAATTTGTATACTTTGCGTATAAATTTACCAAAGGAGATCTTATGAAGAAGTGGTTACTCGCACTCTCACTGCTTCCGGCGATGGCATTCGCCGAAGATACGCTAAATAGCGGCGATACGGCATGGATGCTGGTCGCGACGGCATTCGTCATGCTGATGACGCCTGCAGGCCTTGCACTCTTTTACGGCGGCCTTACACGCAGCAAAAACGTACTCAACACGATGGGCATGAGCCTTGCGGCATACGCCGTGGGAACACTGGTGTGGGTTGTAATAGGCTACTCCATAGCGTTCGGAGACGGCGACCTTATAGGTACGGGTAAAGTTATGCTTTCGGGTATCGGCTCCGACACCATCAGCGGATCGATCCCGGAACTGCTTTTCGTCGCATTCCAGGGAACCTTCGCGGCGATTACCGTCGCGATCGCGAGCGGTTCCATGATAGAGAGAGTCAAGTTTTCCACATTCGTGGTATTCGCGGCTCTCTGGGTGGTAGCGGTCTATGCTCCCATCACCCACTGGGCCTGGGGCGGCGGAGAGACACTTAACTTCGGAGAGATAGACTTCGCGGGCGGTACTGTCGTGCATATCAACGCCGGTGTGGCCGGGTTTGTCGTAGCGATGATTCTGGGACGCAGAAAAGATTATGAAAAAGCGGCCATAAAGCCCTTCTCTCCGATTCTCGTCGTTTTGGGTGCGATGCTGCTTTGGTTCGGATGGTTCGGTTTCAACGCCGGTTCTGAAGTTGCAGCCGACGGAACCGCGGCTTCGGCATTCCTCGTTACCAACGTGGCGGCTTCGCTCGGTGTCATCGGCTGGGTTCTCGG
>JALSXE010000261.1:0-3245 GCA_027072755.1 Campylobacterales bacterium
ATCTATATACTTCTCTGCGGCCAGAAAAGTCGGAATGCACCCCGATCACCTCAGTATCCCTCGTCCCGCGAGGCCCCCTTCGACTTGCGGCTGTAACTCTTCTTGCGTTTCGATTTTCTTATCCGGTTGGCCTCGTGTAGAATCTCACTCCGTATATCGCCTGCCTCCCTTTCACTTCCCGCAAGCGCTCTTGTCATCTCTATAAAGGCTTCCAGCTTTTCGAAATAATCGTTATAGAGAGGAACCTTCTGCACTTTTTGAAGCTTCTGCAGGGCCTTTTGAACCATGTTTTCGTAATCGCTCTTTTCAAACTCTACACCCATAGCGAAAGAGACGACCCTGTTAAGGTAGCGCTCCAGCTCGCGCCTGTATCTTGCCGTGAGGTACTTCTCTCTCTTTTTCTCTTCCATCCGCAAAACGCCTTTAGCGCAATCTCCTTTCACTAGGTTTTACATGCCGCACCTCCGGCGCCTCCTGCTCGTACCACAAATCTTTGACGATTCTGCCCGCCGCTTCGGAAAATCCGCTCTTTTTAGCTACCTCTATATACTCTCTGCCTTCAAAACTGCGGTTCAAAAGCTCCATCTGCTCCATCTGCGGATCGAGCACGGCTTCAGATCCGCTCTCCAGCTTCGCCATAAACCACAAAGAGAGAAACTCCGGCTCGAAACGGTTCAGCACCGTAGCCGAAAACTCCTCGAACGTATCGCAGCCGCTTTTTTTAAACTCATCCAGCACCAGAGAGACCACCCTGCCCATTTCGGCCAGCGGCACACTCTGAAACACCGCCTCCGCCGCCCTCTTGCCCGATGTATATTCGGCTCCGAGAAATATTCGCGCCGATCTGTCGTCTTTGCCGAACCTGCTCGATCTGAGCCCCACAATTCCGATGTCGGCATGTTTGTGGCGACCGCACCCTTTGAGGCATCCGGAAAAGCCGACAACCGCGCCGCACTCCTCTATTTCGCTCTGCGGAAGCATATGGGACTCATCCTTGATGCTCCAGTAAGAGAATGGGCAGTACTCGCTTCCTGCACAGGCGACCACCGTCGGGGCGGTATCTCTTTTCTCAAACGGCACTTCCGCGCTTTTTAGCCCCAAAATATATATCTGCTGGTCGATACCAAGACGCACCTCTGCGCCTTCCGCCGCAACAAACCGCGCGATGGCTTCGAACTCTTCGGGCCCAACCACCCCGTAGTCGGTACGGTAGCGATAGCCGAAGCTACCGTCTTTAAGCTCTTCGAGATCACCGAAATCACGCTTTTTCAGTAGAAGCTCACCGGCCTCCGACCACGGCTTTTTGTAAAACTCGGCAATTTTTTGCTTCAGCCCCTCCATACCGATATCCTCTATCATATGAAAGAGCCGGCTTCTTGTACGCTTTTCTCTCGAGCCGTAACGGTTGAAGGCGTAGATGAGCGCCTCGAAAAACTCTACCGCATTCTCAGGAGGCAAAAATATGTCGGCAGGCATCGCCACTTCGGTATTTTTCCCGCCTATGTAGACGTTGAAACCGTACTCTCCATCTCTTTTGGCGAGTGCGAAGAGAAGATCGTTCGAAAAGAGGGGAACTGCGTTGAACTCCATGCCGGTAATACCTACGGAGACGCGCCTGGGAAGCATGCCGACAAGCTCCGGGTTTCTCAAAAAAAAGCTCTGCATCCTCTCTATGAGAGGGTAGACCTCTATTTTGCAGCTCATCCCCACACCGTCGTACGGGTCGGTTACAACGTTTCTTATGTTGTCTCCGAAGGTCTGCCAAGTCGTAAGACCGTCCATGCCGTTTACCTCTTTGAAAACCTCCAGAATGTTGTCGGCCTCAAGCCCGTGCAACTGTATACCGGCACGCGCGGTGAGCACCATCTGCAGGTCGTGCTCTTTGACTATGGCGGCTATCGAGGTGAAGTGCTCCGCTTTTATGCGCCCGCCCGCGGTGCGTATGCGCAGCATGAAGGTCTCCTCTTCCAGCTCGCTGTTGTATATGCCGAAACATTGAAGGTAGAAACGGTCTCCCTCTCCCAAGCTCTCGAAGTCGAGCGTATCGAGCATTTCGAAGTAGTCGTAGGGGCGCATCGCAGCTTTGAACTGCTCGAACTTTTTCAGTGTCAGGTGCTGAGTGGGCAACATGTGGCAACCTTATCTATTTATGGTGTGGATTTCTGCCGGCCGGGCCGTGGCTAATTTTACTCAATTTTTCCGCCGCCGAACTTGACGGATGTCGTGTCGGAAGAAAAAGGATCGGATCCACATATACCGAATCTACCATCACACCAAAGTGAAGATGCGGCCCCGTTACGCGGCCGGTAGAGCCTACATATCCCACAAGATCCCCCTTTTTTACCCGCTCACCAGGACGAACGGCTATTTTGTCAAGATGCGCATAGGTGGTGACGACCCCCTCTTTATGCTCTATAAAAACGAGATTTCCGCTGAAAAAAAAGTTTCCCGCATCGACGACCACGCCATCCGCCGCGGCCGCCACCGGCACACCTGCGCAAGCCGCTATATCTATGCCCCTGTGCGGAGCCCTGGGCTTGCCGTTTAGGACCCTTCTGAGCCCAAAGGGGCTGCTAAGCTCCCCTTCGACCGGCCAGATGAAATCTACATTCGCAAATCCCGCTCTTCTGAACGACTTTGCCTTCTGTTTTCTACTGCTCTCTTTTTTTATGCGCTTGAGATCTTCTCTGTTAGGCTCCACTTTTCGTCTCTTTTTTATGGTAAGCCGCTGGATTGCGTAACTCTTTTTTTCGATATCGAGGGAAAGGTTCTTTGCCGCTTTTGCGTTTTGAAACTGATAGACTTTGTGAGGTCCGGCAGGAGCACCGAGAGGTATGGGCAGCAGCGCGTAAATGCGATCCGCCTCTTTAAAAAAGGAGCCCCGCTTTCCAAGGAGCTCTGCCGATGTTGCATTCTTTTCGAGAGGAAGCACTATTATGCCGCCCGGAACCGGTGAGTGCACCGGCATAGCGGCGGCTATGGAGCAAAAAAGGGGTAGAAGGGTAATATATATTCGGCGCATACGCCTATTTTAACACATATACACCGAAAAGATCGTTTCAGTAACTGATTTTACGCAAAAAGCGTAAAATCATCTCGAAATCTGAGATTTCGAAGCTTCAGGGGGTTGTAGGGCCGGTCAGGCCCTGCCAAATTGCGGGCTTGGCCCGGAATTTGCGTAACATGAATGTTTTACGCAAAAAGCGTAAAATCATCTCGAAATCTGAGATTTCGAAGCTTTAGGG
>JALSXE010000262.1:0-3242 GCA_027072755.1 Campylobacterales bacterium
CGACCACGTCGTGCCTGTCGCGGTGGAAATAGTCGGCAAGACACCTGTAGGGCTTTTTGGTCTGCCTCGGAAAGGTCATCTGCTCCCTCGCCCTTCCCATAACATACTCCAGCGGCTCCCTGTCGGCGTCCCCATCTTTGTGCCAACCCTCGCTCTCGTCGAATATAAGAAGTGTCGTATCGTCGCTTCTGCACGGGTAGTAGCCGTAGATTATGGTCGGCTCGAAGAGTTTTTCGTCCAGAAACTGCGCTTTGAGGCGCTCGTATGCGGGCTTCACTACCTCGTCGAGCTGCTTTTGATACTCCTCTTTGACCATCCCTTTGCTTCTGTAACCCCAGCGCGACTTGAAGAGTATGCGGTGGTTAAGCCACTCGAAAGCTATGGCCGGGTCGAAATCTTTCGAACCCATCACACGGCGCCCCCAAAAGGGGGGCACCGGCACCCGCACATCGCGCGAAGGCATCACTATCTCTTCGAATGGGGGTATGAGCACCTCCTTTTTCTCTTTCGGCACTTCTATATGCTCTTCATCGCTGTCGCTTCCGAGCCTCGTATCGAAGTTGCCCTCCTCTATCCGGCTCATCGCTATGACACCGTCGAAAGCGTCCCTGCAGTAGAATATCGGCCCGTCGTACTTCGTGCGGCAGTATTCGTCCACGAAACCTTTGGTCAGAGCCGCGCCGCCCATAAGAACGGGTATCTTCACGCCCTGCCGCTTCATCTCTTCGAGGTTCTCCATCATCACCTGCGTGGACTTCACAAGAAGTCCACTGAAACCTATGGCGTCGGCGTCGTGCTCCTTCGCGGCCTTCAGAAACTGCTCAAGTTCCGCCTTTATCCCTATGTTTACGACCTTGAAGCCGTTGTTTGTCAAAATAATGTCGACAAGGTTCTTGCCCACATCGTGCACATCGCCCTTTACGGTGCCCAGCACCAGGGTCGTATCGCTCGTCTTCTCCTTTTTCGGCAGATACGGGTTCAGATGGTCCACGGCGGCCTTCATCGTCTCGGCGCTCTGCAGGACGAAAGGTAGCTGCATCTGCCCGCTTCCGAAGAGCTCGCCCACCACCTTCATCGCCTCTATCAGTATCTCGTTTACGATCTTTTCCGGCGCGATCCTGTGCCTCACCTCCTCTACCAGCGGAATCATCCTCTCCTTGTCGCCGTCAAGAAGCAGCTTGTGTATCTTCTCTTCGTCGCTCATAGCCTCGTAGGCTTCATCTTCGGCTCCCCGGTCTACCGCCTCTTTTTTGCTGAAGTGCTCTATGAACGCGAAGAGCGGGTCACCCTCCTCCCTTCTGTCGAAGAGAAGATCCTCGCACACTTTGCGATCCTCTTCGCCGATTCTGTTCATCGGAATTATGTGCTTGACGTTGATGATGACCGATGTGAGCCCCGCTTCTATACAGTGGTGCAGAAATACGGAGTTGAGATAGGGGCGCGCATCTTTGTCGAGACCGAAAGAGATGTTGGAGAGCCCCAGAGTCGTGCCCACTTCGGGGTGGCGGCGCCTGAGCTCCCTGATCGCCTCTATCGTCTGTACGGCGGCGTCTCTGTACTCCTCGTCGCCTGAGCCTACGGTAAACGTAAGCACGTCGAAGACCAGATCCTCGGCTTTTATGCCGTGCTTTTTCGTCGCCAGCTCATATATGCGTTCGGCCACTTCGAGCTTGCGCTCCGTCGTTTTGGCCATCCCCTGCTCGTCTATCGTAAGGCAGACCAAGGAGGCGCCGAACCGTTTGGCGAGGTTGCATACCGCATCGAACTTCTCTATGCCGTCTTCGAGGTTTACGGAGTTTAATATCGGCTTGCCCCCTATGCACTTCAAAGCGGTCTCGAGCCCCTTCACCTGCGTCGAGTCGGGCATGAGCGGCAGGGGAATCTTCTGCGCATAGAGGCTCATCACCTCTCTCATATCTTTCGTTTCGTCCCTTCCGGCAAACCCGACCGAGACATCCAGAACGTGTGCACCGGCCCTTACCTGCTGCTGGCCTACCGTGAGGGTCCCTTCATAATCTTCGGCAAGCAGAAGCTCCCTGAAGGCTTTCGAGCCGGTGGCGTTGGAGCGCTCCCCTATAAGAAGCGGCGGCGGATCCTGCATAAGGGGCACGGTGCCGAAAAGAGAGGCCAAAGAGGGTCTCTGGCTTCCCGACGGCGGACGCGGCGTCAAACCCTCCACGGCATCCGCAAGAGCCTTTATGTGCTGGGGCGTGGTACCGCAGCATCCTCCCAGAAAGGCCACTCCGTCATACCCGGTGAAACTCTTTTGCATAGAGCTGAACTCTTCGGGCCCCATCGGGTAGTAGGTGTAGCCTCCGCGGTTTTGCGGAAGGCCGGCATTGGCGTGTACCGAAATGGGCTTGTGCCAAAGACTCGAGAGCGTCTTGAGGTGCTTTTCGACCTGCTCGGGGCCGGTACCGCAGTTGAAGCCCAGAGAGAGGATGTCGAAAGGCTCCATTATCGTGGCGATCGTCGCCGCGTCGGTGCCTATGAGCATCGATCCGCTAAGCTCTATGGTTACCGAAACCATTATCGGGATCTTCACGCCGCAGCTTTCGGCAGCGTCACTACAGGCGTGCAGCGCCGCCTTTATCTGCAGGGGATCCTGGCAGGTTTCAAGAAGGAATATATCCACACCCCCGTCTATCATCCCTCGGGCAGTCTCGAGGCAGCCGGAGTAGATCTCGTCGTACCCTATATGCCCCAAAGATGGGAGCTTCGTACCCGGACCTATGGAACCGAGGCAGAATCTCGGCTTCTGCGGCGTGGAGAATCTTTCACAGACCTCCTTCACAAGCTCGCAACCCTTTTTGCTCAGCTCGTATGCCCGGTCGCCTATGCCGTACTCGTCGAGCACCCAGTCCATCGCGCCGAACGTGTTTGTCTTTATCAGGTCGGCACCGGCCGCCGCATAGCGCTCGTGAATCTTTTTTATCAGATCGGGCGCGGTGGCGTTTAGAAGCTCGTTGCACCCCTCTTTGCCCTCCCATGCACTCACGGGAACCTCCATCGACTGTATCTGCGTTCCCATGGCGCCGTCTATGACGAGCACCCTCTTTTTGGCAAGCTCATTTATAAGGTCGTAATCAGCCAAACGAAACCTTTTGGAGTATTGAAATTCTCAGATAATTGTATCAAACGAATGCTTTATGGGCGCTCCAGTCGAAAAAGTGTATCCAAACTATAACTTTTCTTTTCGCTCTTATGCTATAATTTCGTCAATTCAATATAATCATTTATAA
>JALSXE010000263.1:0-3218 GCA_027072755.1 Campylobacterales bacterium
CCCCTGAAGCTTCGAAATCCAAGATTTCGAGACGATTTTAGAACTGTGTCCCCATAGTAAATTCGAAATTTGAGGTCTGATCTCCATCTTTTTTCATTAGCGGACGCGCGAATACCAGACTTATAGGTCCCATGGGCGAAAACCACTCGAGCGTAACACCGGTTCCGGCACGTGTCTGGTCTGTAAACGCATTCTCCCCTATCATTCCGTAATCGAGGAAAAAGGCAAGTCTCATCTTCGCGGCGTCGACAAGCGGAATGCTGGCCTCGAGCGAGTTTGAGAAGGTATATTTTCCCCCAAGTAGGTAGCCGTTTGCATCTTTGTCCGATATCGAGCCCGACTGATAACCGCGAACGGTACGTATGCCGCCCATAAAGAACTTTTCGTTTACAGGCAGTTTCTCACTCCACGGAATGAAGCCGAGTCTCGCCTTGTATCTGAGAATCAGGTCGTAATTTATCTCATCCTCTAGCCCCCTGAAAACAGAGAAGTTGATATAGTTTTTGTTGAACCTGGCGCTTCCGCCAATCCCGGCATACTCGGCACTTATCCCAAATATCATACCGTGGCGCGGCAGATAGTAGTCATCCGTGTTGTTGAACCTTAGAGAGGGGGTAATCGCACTGGTATCGAACGGTTTGTCATGGTATAGGTCATAATCCGGATAGTCGGGGTTCATCCCGGTAAGCTGCGTACTGAAGTACTGGTAACTTAGACCTGCATGCCAGTAGCGGGCGATCTGGCGGCCTATGTTTATGGAGCCTCCCTTTCTCTTTTCGGTATAGTCATATGACTCGTACTGGGAGTTGTATGCGTTGAATCCGACACTGTAGTCACTGTCGAAAATCCTCGGATTTGTAACGTTGAAATTGAAATAGCTTCTGTGTCTGGAAAAGTCAAGGCTGATTCCGACGGAGATACCGCTTCCGAAGATGTTTCTGTCGTTTATCGACGCGTTGACTATAAAACCGTCATAGCTTCCGTATCCCCCGCCTAGCATTATGTTGCCGGTCTGGGTCTCTTTGACGTTCACGACGAGATCCATCTCGTTTTCACTCACACGCCTCTCGTCTATAACCACCTTTTCGAAATAGCCTGTTCGCATCAGGGCCGATTTTGAATCTTTCAGATCGGTAAGGTTGTAGGTATCCCCCGGAGCGAGGAAAATTTCACGCCTTATTACACGATCGAGTGTTCTGTTGTTGCCGGAGATTATGACATCTCGGATATGGACCTTTTTGCCGGGAAATATTCTGTATTTCACGACCGCCGTATGGCTCTTTTCATCCTTTTCGAAATCTGGAACGACCCGCACATAGGCATAACCGAGGTTCGCTATCTTCTCTCTCAGCTTCTGCATATCGCGGCGCAGATCGTCGATGTTGAATATCTCTCCCGGATCTACACGAAGATCCTCTTTCAGCTCTTTGGGGTCTAATACCGGTTCTGCCAGCTCAATCCGGACATCTTTTACCCTGTATATCGCACCCTCTTTTATCTTGAAGTCGAGAATAGCCCTGTACTGATTGAAATCTACCCTTAGAAGCGGTGAGTCGACCTTAGCGTCGAGGTAACCGTGACGCATGTAGAAGTCCCTGATCCTCGGTGCTTCATACTTCAACTGATCGATCTTGACCTTTCCGTCGTTAAGGCCCCACATCCAGCCCATAAAGTCGCGTTCCCTGTTGGCGAGCACACTCTCTATATCGCCCTTTTCGAAATGCTCTGCCCCGCAAAGATTTAGCTTTTTTATTATAATGCTCTCACCCTTGTTGATAAGAAATCTCACCTTGACACTACCGTTTTTCAGAGTCTCTATTTCCGGCTCTATCGCGGTGTCGAAGTACCCTTCGGCCTCTATTATGGAACGCAGCTTCTCGGCCGCTTTGTCTATCTTTCTCTCGTCGTAAATATCCCCTTTTTTAAGTCCTATCTGCGAGAGAAGCTCATCCTTTTTGCTCTCTCCGTAACCGACGAATACGATCTGTGAAATAACAGGCTTCTCTCTGAAGTGGAAAGTGAGCACCCCCCTCTCTTCCGTTACCCAAATATCATCGAAGTAACCCTGTGCGAAAAGCCTCTTTATAGCTTCGTCAACCTTCTCTATATCGATCGGCTCACCCGGAGATATTTCGATTATCTCTTTTGCGATCTCCGGCGAAAGATGTACAAGGCCGTCAAACTTGATCGCTTTTATCTCCTGTGCAGCCGCCAAAACGGCCGCCAGCAGGATAGCCGATACAATACGTTTCATTCAATTCCCCGTTCAAAAATATAGTCTCTTTGAAAAAGGTTTCAATCTTATCATTTTTTCAATTAAACCGACGTTACAAGCCCGTATGCGGCATAATCGCCACCTCCGTAACCGCACTCCGGTTAATCTCAATTAAACTGACCATAGGTTACAATTTCTGATTCACAATATAGATATGTTTTTACAAAACGGCATAAAGGACGATTCATGACTGTAGGAATAGTGGGGCTAGGGCTCATGGGTGGATCTATGGGGCTGGCCCTAAAGGGTGTAGCGGAGGTCGGCAGGATCGTAGGGTACGATCACAACCGCGAGCACTGTGAAACCGCACTAAAGCTCAATCTGGTAGATGCGATTGTCTCATGGGAAGAGCTCAAAAAGAGCGATGTAATCCTCCTCGCGATCCCCGTCGAAGGGATAATCAACGCCCTTAAAGAGCTTGAAGGCGTAGACGAAAAGTGTACGATCATAGATCTGGGAAGCACCAAATCCGAAATAGTAAAAAAGATCCCCTCATCCATCAGAAAGAACGTGGTCGCGGCTCACCCGATGACAGGAACCGAAAAGTTCGGCCCGGAAGCCGCGGTGGCAAACCTATACCGCGACAAAATCGTGGTCCTGTGCAACATAGATGAGAGCGGAGAGCGTCAGAAAATTACGGCGTACACGCTTTTTGAAGCGATCGGAATGAGAGTGGTGACGATGGATGCCGACGAGCACGATCGCCATGCGGCATATATTAGCCACCTGCCGCATGCCATCAGTTACGCCCTCGCAAATGCCGTTATGGCCCAGGAGGATGTAAACAGCATACTTATACTTGCCGCCGGCGGATTCAAAGATATGAGCCGTCTTGCGAAGAGTTCACCCGTTATGTGGGAGGAGATATTCAAACAGAACCGCGGAAATCTTCTTGAAGCGATGGACCATTTCGAAGAGGAGCTGCAAAGATGCAGAGAGATGA
>JALSXE010000264.1:0-3216 GCA_027072755.1 Campylobacterales bacterium
TTCCTTTTATTATCTGATGTTACGCAAATTCCGGGCCGAGCCCGCAATTTGGCAGGGACTGAAGTCCCTACAACCCCCTGAAGCTTCGAAATCTAATGTTAATTATCTCCTCTTCAGCATATAGACTATCGGCACTTTCACGGTTACTTCTCCTGTATCGAAAGCATCCGGTAGAGGAGCGAACTTTCCGATCCTCTCCAGGGTTTTTACCGCGGCCCTGTTGAGCCTTCCGTATCGGCAGGCCGAAACGACCTCTATACCCCTTATAGAGCCGTCTTTCAGAATGGTGAACTTCAGTTCTACCTTACCGGTCTGACGAAGTTTTTTCGCGCTCCGGGGATAGTACTTGTTTCTCTCTATCTTCTCCCTCACCGATATAAGGTAGGCCGCTTTGATCTTCTCTATCTTCTCACTGTCGGTTTTTTGCGCCGAAACTTCCGGCCTGCTTGCCGGCTGCGGAAGAGTGCGTCTCGGCGGCTCTTTTGGAGGTGCGTCGGGCACAGCGGAAGGAGGTACAGGTTTTGGAGGCTCGGCTACCTCTTTTTTCAAAGGTTTCGGCTTCGGTACAGGCTTCGGTTTAGGAGCCGGTTTGGGCTTGACGATCTGTTTAGATTTTGGTTTGGGCTTCGGTTTTGGTTTTGGTTTTTGCTTCGGTTTGGGCTCGGGTTCGACCTTCTCGCTGCACCTGCATACGGGTTCCGGCGGTGCAGGTTTTACGGAAGCCAGGTTGATACGTACTCTTCTCTCTTGCGCAGCGGGTTTCAAAGATGGGGCCTCTATGCGGGTGTAGTAGAAAATAAGAGTCTCGGCAGCGAAAACAGAAACCAAAATCGATATAAATAGATACGGTTTTTTCATCTGTTCATCAAACAACGCTCACCTGCCGAAATGTTGAATATTAAATAGTAGGTATTATATTGAAGTAATGTTATATGTTTGTTAATTTTCAGCCCAAGGGCCATAATTGTGCGACACCTCACTCGCCAAACGGCATGTACTGAAATGATCGCTCTGTTTTATATTTTTCGTTTATTATCTGCCTGTGTGCGGTAGTATAATGGTAGATGCCGATTGTAACCTGCTTATGAAGGATGGTTTTGATGAATATTTGGCGGCTCATCGACACCGGCCATGCAGCGGCATCATGGAATATGGCGGTAGACGAGGCGTTGCTGGACCATTTTCACGAAGATGACTTGCCTATATTAAGGCTCTACGGCTGGAAGCCTTCACTCAGTTTCGGACGCTTCTGTAAACCGGCACAGAGCGTAGACCTCTCTCTGGCCGAAAAGAGAGGAGTCTCATGTGTGCGCCGTATTACAGGCGGCGGCATCCTCGTACACGGCGGCGATCTCTCCTATTCCATAATTCTGCCTTCATCTTTCGCAAAAGAGGAAGGAGTCAAAGGAAGCTACCGTTTTTTGTGCCGTTTCCTGATTCGTCTCTATGAAAAACTGGGCCTCGATGCCGGATTCGTCACCCAATTTAAAAAAGAGGAGAAAGAGTCGAATATCTGCCTTGCCGGAAGCGAAGCGTACGATATTCTAATCAACGGTATGAAAATGGGAGGCAACGCCCAGCGCCATACAAAAAAGGCGATGCTTCAGCACGGCTCGATCCCGATCTATTTCGATCGTGATATGCTGGAGCCTCTCTTTCTCGAAGATTCGGGACTAAAAGAGGCGGCATCGCTGCGCGATCTTGGAATAGAGACAGATTACGACACACTCTCCGCTCTTGTCGTGAACAGATTTTGTGAAACATTCGATGCCAAAGTTAAGCCGGATGTTTTAAACAGCGACGAAGTAAAAAGAGCTAAAGAGCTTCTGAAATACAAGTATATGAGCGAAAGGTGGACCCTCTATGGCAGAGAGTAAATGGAGCAGGCCGGAGTGGCTCAGAAAGAGAATCTCCCTTAGCGAACTTACCGAAATGAGAAAGAGGCTGGCAAAAGGTCGAATAAACACGATCTGCGAAGAGGCGCTCTGCCCGAATATCGGAGAGTGTTTTTCGAAAAACCAGGCGACTTTTCTCATTTTGGGAAATATCTGCACGCGAGCCTGTACTTTCTGCAACGTCACAAAAGGGGCGCCTCTCATGCCCGATCCGGACGAACCTGCAAATATAGCCGAAACGGTCAGGATGATGGGCCTAAGACACGTTGTCATAACGAGCCCTACGCGCGACGATCTGCCCGACGGCGGAGCCGGGCAGTTTTGCAAAACCGTTGACGCCGTAAAATCCCTGGACGACTCCATTCGTGTAGAGCTGCTGATACCCGACCTGCATGAAAAAGAGGATGCTCTCAAACTTGTAGCCGAAAGCGGGGCGGAAATAGTGGGGCACAACCTCGAAACCGTGCCGCGCCTCTACCATATCCGAAAAGGGGCGAAGTACGAACGATCGCTTCGGGTACTCGAAAAACTCCATGCGATCAATCCGCAGATGGCAACGAAAAGCGGCATCATGCTCGGTCTCGGCGAAAGAGATGAGGAGGTTTTGAAACTGATGCAAGATCTCCTCGATGCCGGCTGCAGACTGCTGAGCATAGGGCAGTATCTGGCACCGTCCGACTCCCACGTGCCGGTCGTCGAGTTTGTCAAACCGGAGCGCTTCGATTTTTTCCGCGAAGAGGGCATGAAAATGGGATTTCGCCATATAAAAAGCTCACCGTATACCCGCAGCAGCTATATGGCGCACGAATATCTTGCAGATACCTGATAACACTTCACTCTTTGATGAGCGAAACGAATATGGAATTTTTCAGATATTAAAAAATATAGGAGATTTATTCAAGATGTTTAGGTGTCTGAAGTGAATTGGTTGCGGGAGAGGGATTTGAACCCCCGACCTTCGGGTTATGAGAACCTCTTCAAAGCCCGCTACATCGAACGAAATCAAAAAATGTCACCACGAGCCGCACCAAACTAAATACCATTAGATGCCAACTGTAAAATTTGAGCTTTTTCAAGCCCCATAAGCTGCTTGTAATCCATCCCCGTGTTTGGAATCGTATAGATCTCAAGCTCACCGATCGGGGCGTAATGCTCTTGATAAGCGGGGATGAACTCATCGAAGGCAACGACTTCACCGGAAGGATCGATAGCTACTTGGATCGTTTTGCCTTTCGGCTTCACCAGTCCGTAAATCGTATCGGCGAATGTCTCTTTGGAAATGTCGGCATTCGGCATGAGCCATCGCAACTCTTCGTCAAAA
>JALSXE010000265.1:0-3202 GCA_027072755.1 Campylobacterales bacterium
CGAACGAAAACAGGCGCACAACCGCCGTTTTGGATGAGACATTCAGGCAGATTTCGTCGAATATCAGAAAAGAGTCAACCATAATTGAAGAGGGTGCGAACGAAGCGTCACAGCTGAAAGAGAAACTTGTGGCCAGCAACCGTGAAGTAACCGCCACGAAAGAGAATATGACAAATGCCAACAGAAGTCTCGGCGGAGCGGTCGAGCTGATAGAGGGCACGATTCGCCAGATCGAGAACAACGCGGTAGTGGAGCATGAGCTCGCCGAGAGACTCAAGCAGCTGAGCCAGGATGCGGAACAGGTAAAAGAGGTCCTCACCGTCATAAGCGACATAGCCGACCAGACGAATCTTCTGGCGCTAAACGCCGCGATAGAGGCGGCACGCGCCGGTGAACACGGCAGGGGCTTCGCCGTCGTGGCGGACGAGGTGAGAAAGCTTGCGGAGCGTACGCAAAAGAGCCTCGCCGATATCAACGCGACCATAAATATAATAGTCCAGGCCATTATGGACAGCAGCGGGGAGATGAACCGAAACATAGAGAACGTCAACCGCCTCACAGAGGACGCTTCACAGGTTCAAAGCGAGATCGGAGAGGTCTCTTCCAACATGACGGAAGCGGTCGGAAGTGTCGAAAAAACAGCCGCTGCCGTTGAAGAGGCGGCCTCCATAATGGAAGCGTTCATAGAGAAGATGTACGAGATAAAAAGGCTCTCCGAAATAAACAGAGACGGCATAGAGAAGAGCGACGAGAGCATAAAACATATAGGCGAGCTGGCCGACGAGGTGCTTCGGCAGATCAGCCAGTTCAAAGTGTAGAGGCGCCTTACCTGCTCTCTATCGCCTCTATCACCCCATCGAGATTTTTGGAGTAGGCGAAGCAGCTTTTAAAGTCGCAAGCCTGCCAGATGTCGGTACCGGCCGCACTCTTTAAGAGGAACGGATAGTCGATCCTCTCTATTTTCGAGATATTCTTCAAAAGATTCTCCCTTGAACTCTTTACGACGACCACACCCTTTTCGAGCCTGAGGTATGCCCTGAGCGCTTCCGGGTAGTCGTCAGGTGAACCGTTTATGAGTGCACCGAAAGCCCGGAGGCTCTCTCTCGCCAGCGCTTCGTCTTTAAAAGAGCTCTCGAGCACCGCCAGAGAGATCAGGTTGTTTATCTGAACGGATAGCGCAGATCTGTAGTAGCTGTCGCTTATATCCGCATAACTCCTAGGCTCTCCGGCTCCAAGGAGCCATCTACCGTCAATGTAGAACCTCTTTCGTGCCTGCTCGGAAAACCTCTTCGCATCCTCGAGGTAGCTCTTATCGAGCGTCGTCTCGTAAGCGCTCAAAGCCGCATCGGCGAAAAAGGCGTAATCTTCCAAAAGCCCCTCCTGCGAAGGGGTTTTGCCGTATAGCACCTGATGAAAAAGGCTCCCGTCCTCTTTGGACATAACTCTTTTGAGCGCACTGTACGATCTTTTCGCCTCGTAAAGATAGGCGGCATCCGTTTTCGAAGCCCTAAAAAGGGCTTTTATCATCATCGCGTTCCATGCGGTGATGATCTTTTTGTCGATAAACGGATAGTCTCTGCCCTCTCTCATCCTCTTTAAGACGGCGACCCCTCTTTTGAAGCTCTCCGGCTCCTTTGCCGAGACTCTTCTTGCATGGGAGTATTCGGTATCGAAATTTCCATCTTCGGTAATATCGAGATATGCCAGAAACTCTTTCGCCTCTTTTTCGTCGAAGCCGTTTTTCAGGAGCGCTTTCAGAGCCTCGTCGTACCGGTAGAGGAAATAGGCCCCCTCCCCTTCGGCGCTGTCGGCATCGCTCGCGCTGAAATAGAGCCCCTCCGGGGTTCTGAACCTGCGGTCGATCTCCGCTATCGTATCTTTTGCCACCTCCCGGTAGCGCTCTTTCGACGTCATCTTCCAGCCGCTCACATAAAGAGGGATCAACTCCGCATTCGTATAGAGCATCTTTTCAAAATGGGGCATTCTCCACCGCCTGTCTACGCAGTATCGGAAAAAGGCCCCCTCTATCTGGTCGTATAGGCCGCCTTTTTGCATACTGTCCAGCGTCTGAAGAGCCATCATCTTCGACCGCTCATCTCCGGTTAGCCTGTATATATCGAAAAGCAGAGCGATTCTCGAGCTTTCGGGAAACTTCGGGCGCTCTCCGAACCCTCCGTAGAGCTTGTCGTAATATCCCCAAATCCGCCGCAACGCCTCTTTGGCAAGCTTGTCGCCTCCATGCAGCCTCTGCCTGGGCAGCTTTTGGGACTCCTGTGAAAGTTTCTCTATAGCCTCCGCCCTTTTCATAACGCTCTCTTTGTCCGAGGCGTAGAGTCTGCCGAGAGCTGGAATGAGCCTCTTCATACCCTTCACGCCGTATGAGTCTTCGGGCGGAATATAGGTGGCGGCGAAAAAGGGCTTGAGATCTTCGGTAAGAAAGACGGTGAGAGGCCACCCGCCTCCCCTTCTGTTGAGAATGGAGTAGATACGCTGAAAGTGCCTGTCAAGATGCGGCATCCGCTCCCTGTCGACTTTTACCGGAACGAACCAGCGGTTGATCAGCTCGGCTATCTCTTCGTTTTCGAAAGACTCCTTCTCCATTACGTGACACCAGTGGCAGGTGCTGTAGCCTATGGAGAGGAGTATAGGTTTGTGCTCCCTTTTGGCCTTCTCAAACGCCTCCTCCCCCCAAGGGTACCAATCTACCGGGTTGTGCGCATGCTGCTGAAGATAGGGGGAGTCCTCGTCTATCAGGCGGTTTGTATATCTGTGCCCGTCACCCCCCTGCAGGAGAAGGGTCGAAAAGAGTATCGGTAAAAAAAGGCGCATAAAATTCATAAAGCCATATTACCACAAAGAGTTTAACACGGTCTGATGGAATCGGAAACTATAATCATGGAAGAAGACTCTATCTCTATTCGGTCGCAGAGTCCGAAATACCGGCTTAAGCAAAAAGTCCATATAATGCTAAAAAACATAAAAAAGTAATAGTTATGAAAAGGATATGGAGCGCATTTAGGTCGGCGGCCCTTCTGCTTCTGCTCATCGCGGCAACGGGATGTACAGAGAAAAGCTCGCCGCTGGTCGAGAGATCTGAACTCACGGTAAGGAGCGGTGAGCCGGTCAGGGTAGCCGCAAGGGAGGGTGCGGACGAATATACCTGGAGAGGCCTGGAAGGAACCGACGGTATATCGTTCAATAC
>JALSXE010000266.1:0-3189 GCA_027072755.1 Campylobacterales bacterium
TTTCGAAATCTTCGTCTATACCGAGAGGCTCGGAGGTCCATACGGCTTGATATAGCCACCGCTTCTCAACGCCGAGCATAAGCCGGTAGTCGACTCTCCACTTCTCATTGGAAAAGAGCACTTTACTCTCTTTTCTAAAGAGTCTGAAGGTTTCGTCGGTAAACTCCAGATGTGAAATCTCGAAATTCTCGAGCAGGATGTCGCGCAGAAAACTCTCGGGAATGGAAACTGAGGTGAAGTCACAGCTCTCGGGCAGCCTCTTTATCGCCTTCACGAGCTGCTCCCGCGTAAGATACCGGTTCGGCCGGCCCGCAATATCCAAAAACGCCTCTATCTGCTTCTCTTTCCTGGATACCGCCTCCGCTTTGCACTTCTCGAGTTTCGAGATAAGCTGACTCTCCTGCAGTTGCACTATCTCTGCGTCATCGAACGGCGGGCACTTCAACTCTATTATCTTGTGGAACTTTTCGTCAAATATGGAAAACTCGAAAGAGTGGAAAAAACGGAACTTTCCATCTTCGTCGAATGTGCCGTCGCAAGCCTCTTCGAGCCTGTTTCTCTTCTGTGCGCTTCTAAGCTTGGCAAGCGCTTCGGCGATCCTCTTGGGGGTGATCTTTTTGAGCTTAGACTCGCCAAACTGCTCTCTTACCGCCACCGCCTCGGCAGGCGTATGCTCCATCTGCGCCAGTATCTCATCTATCTTTCGCTCTCTAACCTCCGAATTCGGGACACTCTTTTGGGGTCCGAAAGTGGTGTCGAGAGACTTAAGATACTCCGTTATCAGCGCTCTGTCAGCTGCATCCCCGGACGACCACAAGCGCCTGAACGCCCGCACAAGATCGGCCTTGCTCAGATGCTGCTCTTTGAGTGAGAGAATCATCGCCATCTCTATCAGGTTGTCCAGGGGCAGACGCTCTATCCCCTCGTCGAACCCCTCTCCTCCGAAGATCTTTCTGACAGTCTTGTTGTACTTTATAAGTTTTTTCTTCTTTTTTGCCATTTCGATGATCCGACAAAGGCGCAAACCCTTTTAGGCGAACCATTCCTTTCGTAAGATTGAACCTGATCCAAATATAACGAAGTATTCGGTCATCACCGCGGCGAGAGCTGCGGGAGCTGGTCGAACGAAAGCCGGCCGAAAATCGTGCTGTAGGAGCAGATTGAGCGTTTCGTTTTCATTTGGAACCGGTGTTATTTCGATTTCGGTCTAAACACCTCTATCACCCCTTCATTCGCTTCCATGTAGCGCCCGCCTATCAGGTCTATGCAGTAGGGGACGGCCGGAAACACCGCATCCAGACACTCCCTTATCGATTTCGGTTTGCCCGGAAGGTTGATTATGAGGCTCTTTTCACATACACCCGCACTCTGGCGGCTCAAAATCGCGGTCGGTACATATTTCAGACTTACCTGACGCATCAACTCACCGAATCCCGGAAGCATCTTGTCGCAAACCGCCTCCGTAGCCTCCGGGGTGACGTCTCTGGGTGCCGGTCCGGTGCCCCCGGTGGTTACTATCAGGTCACATCCCTCCTTTACGAGCTCTTTTAGTGCGGCCTCGATCTCGGGCTGCTCGTCCGGTACGCAGCGATATAGAAACTCCAACTCGTTTAGAAGGTACTCTTTCAGAGTATCCATTATGGCGGTACCGGATATATCTTCGTATATGCCGGCGCTCGCCCTGTCGCTTGCGGTAACGACTCCCACTCTTATCTTATCCACCCTTCTCTCCTCCTCTCAAAATGTGTCCATACTCTTTGAACAGATAGCTATCGCCGAAGTTTTTGAAAAAGTCGTGCGCCGCTTCGGCATCCACTATTTTATCTTTCGCACCGAGATATGTCTCTATTTTGGTTCCCCTGCGTTCTATCTCGCGAAGCTTCTCAACGGACCACGGATATGTAAGGAGTTCCTCGAGATCCCTAACGGTCGCATCTGCTCGATATCGCTCGAGCAGACTCTTCTGTGCGGGGTAAGAGGCATTTTCGAGAAACTTCTCGAGATAGACCGCTCGATCTTTTCTAAAGTGAATCATCTGCGTCTTTACGAACGCCCTGCCTCTTCCTGCAAAGTAGGCCGGTGAGAGCAGGATCAGCCTCTCGACTCTTTCGCAACCGCCGTAAACCTGCTCCACCGCCTTTACGGCGCCGTAGCTGAAACCGGCAACGACATAGGGATTATCTTTATACGGTGCGATTATCTCATCGAAAAGCCCCGCCTCTCCTCCGAGGGCGAAACCGCTAAAATATCTCATTCAGAAGCTCTTTCACATCCTCCCTGGAGACCGTCTCACGTCTTATTATCTCCTCTGCCAGACGCATTATGCCCTCCTCAGCCCTGGCCACGAAACTCTCGACATCCGATTTTGCCTCCATCAGTATCTTCTCTTCCTCTGCCGCGGCCGTACCGAAACTCTCTACCATCGAGTAGTGTTCTACCATGTCTCGTGCTATCAACCTCGCCTCTTTCAGGTCGTTTGCCGCGTTGGTATAGTGCTCGTTAAAGTGCAGATGCATCATGGCATCGCCTGCAAGATACACCTTTATTCGATTCATCATGTCGGTCTTGGAGACTATCTCTTTCTCCGATCTCTGGAAGTTGTCGCCCAAAAGCCCGATTTTGTCGAACTCTACATCCAGCCAGTATGCCGTAACCGCTTTGGCTGCCTGATAGGCCGACTGAATCCGCTTCTCCTCTTCGGAGTATGTCAGTATCTTTCGTTTACCGAGAAGAACCTTGTCTTTTACGGCGATGAAGTCCTCCTCCTCGATTATCTTTTTTCCGGTTTTAAGAGCGTGAATCGCCGCCTCGTTCACCAGCGAGGAGAGTGCGGCACCGCTGAATCCTACCGTCATCTGCGCTATCTCCTCAAGATCCAGGTGGTAGGGCTTGTTTGCCAGATATATTCTGAGTATAGATTTGCGCTCCTCCTTGTTCGGCAGCGAGACATATACCCGCCTGTCGAACCGTCCGGGCCTCAGCAGCGCATCGTCGAGCATCTCTATCTTGTTCGTGGCGGCAATCACAATCACCCCGCTACTGTCTTCGAAACCGTCCATCTCGGTCAAAAGCTGGTTCAGAGTAGCTTCGCGTTCGTCGTTGCGCATACCTCCTCGGGCTTTTCCCACGGCGTCTATCTCATCTATGAAGACTATCGCCGGAGCGGCCGCTTTTGCCCTTTTAAAAAGC
>JALSXE010000267.1:0-3175 GCA_027072755.1 Campylobacterales bacterium
GAAAGAAGACCTACTTCAATATAAACCGCCATATCAATCCGACCAACATATGCAAAGATATCTGCAAATTCTGCGCCTACAGTGCAAGCAGAAAGAATCCCAACCCCTATACGATGCCCATAGAAGAGATTGTACAGATTGCTAAAAACTCGTGGCAAAGGGGCGCGAAGGAGGTTCACATCGTCTCCGCGCACAACCCCGAAGCCGGCCTCGAGTGGTATCTGGGGATGTTCAGGGCCATCAAAAAGGAGCTACCCCAGATTCATATAAAGGCCCTCACGGCCGCCGAAATAAACTTCCTGGCCGAAGAGTACGGTCTGAGTCACGACGAGATAATCGACATGATGGTCGAAAACGGTGTCGATTCGATGCCCGGCGGAGGTGCGGAGATCTTCGATGAAGAGGTGCGAAGCTACATCTGCAAAGGGAAAGTGGACAGCCGCGGATGGCTCGATATACACAGGAAGTGGCACGAAAGGGGCAGAAAGTCGAACGCTACGATGCTTTTCGGCCATATAGAGAGTCGCACGCACAGAATCGACCATATGCTAAGACTCAGGGATCTGCAGGATGAGACAGGCGGGTTCAACTGCTTCATACCGCTTGTATACCAGAGAGAGAACAACTATCTGAAGGTGACGGATTTTCCGACCGGTCAGGAGATTTTAAAAACTGTGGCCGTTAGTCGAATAGTTCTGGACAACATTCCCCACATAAAAGCCTACTGGGTAACCGCTACGATAAACCTGGCACTGATCGCCCAGGAGTATGGAGCGAACGATCTGGACGGTACTATCGAAAAGGAGTCGATACAGGCGGCTGCGGGTGCGGGCAGCTCTCACGGAATGGCTCTTGAAGAGTTTGTCCACCTGATAAAAGACAGCGGCTTCGTCCCTGTAGAGCGCGACAGTCTCTATAATGAACTGAAAGTGTGGTGATGAGGCGTATAGAGTACGACTTCGACACATTCGCGAAAGATCTCTACAGACTGGCTAACTCTATAGACGAGAAGTTCGATGCCATAGTCGCCGTAGCCAGAGGGGGAATGACCATGGCACACATGCTCGGGGAGTATTGGAATATCCGCAAAGTCTTCGTCGTAAATGCGATAGGCTACGAAGATACCCGAAAGCTTCCGGAGACGAGAGTCTTCAACATACCGGATCTGAGCGGGTGCGGCAAGATACTGGTAGTTGACGACATAGCCGATACAGGAGAGACGCTCGAAGCGGTCATGAAGAGACTCAAAGAGGAGTACCCGGACAAGCTTTTCAAGACGGCGACAATCTTTTTCAAGCCGGAAGCGAAGTTTCGGCCCGACTACACCCTGAAAAGGGCCGAAGGGTGGATAGACTTTTTCTGGAATGAAGAGTTGAAACGTTATAATAGCTCCAAGCAATAGCCAAAGGCGATAATTTATGGTTTTGATGATAGACAACTACGACAGCTTCACGTACAACATTGTCCAGTACTGCCTCGAACTGGGAGCCGACCTGAAAGTAATAAGAAACGACGAGATGAGTGTCGAGGAGATCCGCTCTTTGAACCCCGAAAAGATAATCATCTCTCCGGGTCCGGCTACACCCAACGAAGCGGGAGTGAGTCTGGAGGTTGTCGAAACGTTCCACAAAGACACTCCGATTTTCGGAATCTGTCTCGGTCACCAGACCATAGCGCAGGCTTTCGGCGCCAGGATAGTTCGAGCCAAAAGGCTTATGCACGGAAAAACGTCGACTATGGAGGTCCATATAGAGTCGCCGATATTCAAATTTATGCCGGATACCTTTACAGCCACCCGCTACCACTCGCTCGTAGTGGAGAAGGAGTCGCTTCCAGAAGATGTAGTGGCTACTGCATACAGCCATGACGACCATGAGATTATGGCTCTTCAGATTCCAAACTATCCGGTATATGGAGTGCAGTTTCACCCGGAGTCCATAATGAGCGAGCACGGCCACCTGATGCTCGACAACTTTCTAAAACTTTGAGTATGATAGGAATCAGGGCTGCGGCGACACTGATTCTGACTCTTCATATAGTAGTACTTCTATGGGTCGCATGGGGACTACCCATCGGTCCCTCCGAGGCCAAAATCTACTTTACCGGCAGCGATCCGGTAGCGTACATGATGCGTTTGGGCCGCGAGATTTTTCACGATATAGGTTTTCTCGATATCAGGCTCCCGTTTCTCTTCGTCCACCTGACAAACCTATATCTCTTCTACAGGCTCTCGCTTCTTCTGCTCAAAGATGAGATATCCGTCATTATCTCAGTTCTGATCTATCTATTTCTTCCGGGTATAGTCAGCTCCGCCGTTTTGGCCTCCTCTACCGGTATCATTTTGGCTCTATATCAGCTCTTTCTGATTTTGTGGTTGACAAAGAGGCGTATGGCGGCGATGGTTCTGCTTCCTATATTTCTGTTAATCGACAGAAGCTGCGTTGTTCTATATTTTGCGCTTGCGATATATGCACTCTTTCGCAGGGAGAAGGATTTTTTGACGTGGAGCTCCATGCTTTTTGTATTTGCGCTCTGGAAATACGGCTTCAGTGTACACGGCAAACCCAAAAACTATTTTGCGGATACGATAGGTCTCTATGCGGCCATATTCTCGCCGCTGCTCTTCCTCTACTTCTTCTATGCGATGTACAGGATACTTCTAAAGGGTGAGAAGAGTATCATCTGGTATGTGAGCTTCAGTGTTATGATCGTCTCTCTCCTCTTTTCGATACGCCAGAAGATTCCTATACAGGATTTCGCGCCATATGTCGTCGTGGCCGTACCGCTTATGGTCAAGCTCTTTTTTCAGACATACAGGGTAAGGCTTCCGCAGTTTAGAAAGCGCTATCTCTACCTTGCGGCGACCGTGCTGGGGGTGCTAGCCCTGAATACATTTGTCCTGCTATTTCACAAACCCCTCTTTCTGCTCATGAAAGAGCCTGAAAAGCACTTCGCGGCACCCTTTTACTTTCCCTACTGGTGCGCGCAGAGCCTAAAGCAAAACGGGATAAGAAGCATCGATACAAAAAACGGCGATCTCTCCTATCAGCTGAGGTACTACGGAATCACTTCCGGAGGTGGACTGCTACTGAGCGAAAGGTCATGCGAACGGTGTGAAAAAGTTTCGATTCGATACAGAAACAGGGAGCTGAAAAGCTGTTATGTTTAAAAAATA
>JALSXE010000268.1:0-3167 GCA_027072755.1 Campylobacterales bacterium
CTTTGTGTTGATCAACGAATTTATCGGTAACGTACACAGATTCGGAGCCAAGATAGCCATAGACGATTTCGGCAGCGGTTACTCGAACTTCCACTACCTTCTGAAGATGAAGGTCGACTACTACAAAATTGACGCTTCTCTCATCCGCTATCTCGTAACGGACGAAGATTCGAAGATGCTTGTCGAGAGTATCGTACATTTTGCGAAGAAGCTCGGAATAGAGACTATCGCCGAGTATGTCGAAAATGAAGAGATCGCCGATATGTGCAGGGAGCTTGGCATCGACTACCTTCAGGGTTACTACATAGGCAAACCGGAGCCGGTAATCAGGGAGTGCCACAAATAGAGTTTAATTCACTGATGTCATGCAAATTCCGGGCAAAGCCCGTAATTTGGCAGGGGGTGAGCGGCCCTACAACCCCCTGAAGCTTCGAAATCTCAGATTTCGAGATGATTTTACACTTTTTGCGTAAACCATCCATGTTACGCAAATTCCGGGCCAAGCCCGCAATTCGGCAGGGCCTGGACGGCCCTACAACCCCCTGAAGCTTCGAAATCTCAGATTTCGAGATGATTTTACACTTTTTGCGTAAAACCAGTCAGTAATTTAAAATCGAATTTTCCAGCTCTTTTAGTGCCTTCGAAACGTCGCCCAGGCAGCATCTGCCGCTGGGGTTGAGGGTCTCGCAGGAACATCCCGGATCTCCCATTCTGACTTTAATATCCTCCAGAGCCGAACTTTTTCCGTACTCTTTCAACTCTTTTGCGATCTTCTCTTTCGTCCATCCGAAACAGTAGCACACTGTTGCGGGAACCGCACCCTTCTTCAGCCCAACGGAAACCGTGAGATCATCCTGACGCAGGATTGTTTCGCCGCGAAAGTAGACTACATCACATTCTGGAGTTTTGCAGAAACGAAAATGCTCTAACGATCCTACCGCCGATGCGGCAGTAGGTTTCAGAAGATGTTTCAAAGTTGTCTCAGGAACGGTATTGGCAGGCTTGGAACACTCGGGACAAATTTTAGTGACATCACTCTCCACACCGCAACAGGATTGATGCTCTCTCTTTTCCATCATACTGCACTCCTCTTTATATCGTCTCGGCCCGCTTCAGAAGCTGGGCGTTGAGCGCTACGACCACAGTACTGACCGACATCAAAATCGCACCGATCGCCGGGTCGATAACGATGCCCCACGGAGCCATGACACCTGCCGCGAGCGGTATGGCGACAATGTTGTAGCCGCTAGCCCACCAGAGATTCTGGACCATCTTGGAGTATGTGGCCCGACTCAGTTTTATGGCGGGTACGACACTGTAGAGGTCGCTTTTTGTAAGGATGATATCCGCACTCTCTATGGTTATGTCCGTTCCTGCGCCTATCGCTATGCCGATATCGGCCGTAAGAAGCGAAGGTGCGTCGTTGATGCCATCGCCTACCATCGCTACTATTTTACCACTGTCGTGTATCTTCCTGATGATTTTCAGCTTCTGATCCGGCAGAAGATCCGCTTCGAAACGGTCTATGCCTGTTTTGGCCGCTACATCTTTTGCGACCGCTTCGTTGTCGCCTGTAAGCATCCATGTCTCGATACCCAGCGCCTTGAGCGTTTTTATCGCCTCTACGGATGTTTCGCGAATCGTGTCTTTGAGCAGTATGAGACCGACGATTCTGCCGTCTACCGCGACCCAGACTTTGGTCGATTCACTCTTTTCGTATTTTTTGAGCTCGTCGGGAAGCGTCAGAGACTCTTTCAGCAGAATCTGGGGTCCACCGACCGCCACTTTGTGCCCTTCTACCTCCGCTTTGGCGCCGATGCCGGGATATGCTGTAAAGTCTGTCGCTCTGCCGGGCTCCACACCTTCATCCTTTGCATGTTTTACGATCGCCTTGGCGATGATATGTTCCGAGTTCTGCTCGATCGAGGCGGCATAGCTCAGCAGGCTCTTCTCGTCTTCTATGGCTATGACGTCGCTTACCGAGAGTCTCCCTTCCGTGATCGTTCCGGTTTTGTCGAAACATATCGCGTCTATATCTTTGAGTGTTTCGAATGCCTGGCGGTTTCGTATCAGAATCCCTTTTTTGGCGGCTATCGATGTTGAGATGGCGACGACCAGCGGTACCGCGAGACCCAGCGCGTGCGGACATGCTATGATCAGTACGGTGACACTTCGAAGCACCGCATCCATCGGTGAAGCTATCGACGCCCATACCGCGAATGTGACCGCGCCGATGCCTGTGGCCGCATAAAAGAGCCACGCTGCGGCACGGTTTGCGAGATCCTGAGTTTTTGAACGGCTCTGCTGAGCCTCTTTGACAAGTTCGATTACCTGAGAGAGATAGCTCTCTTTACCGCTTTTGGTGATCTTGATGCGCAGCGCCCCGTCGATATTGGTGCTTCCCATAAAGACGTCGCTGCCCGGTTTTTTATAGACAGGCTTGGACTCACCGGTCAAAAAGGCTTCGTCCGTCATGCTTTCGCCCTCTGCGACTTTACCGTCCGCAGGGACCTTTTCACCCGGACGAACCAGTATAATATCCCCCTTCTCAAGCTCGTCTACACCCACCTCTTCGAGCTGGCCGTCCGCTTTTACGCGCATTGCCGTTTTGGGCATCATCTTGACAAGCTCTTCAAGCGCATCGGCGGCTCCCAGTACACTCTTGGCTTCGATATAGTGGCCTATGAGCATAATATCTATAAGAGTGGCGAGTTCCCAGAAAAACTCTTTTCCGCCCGGCATGACAAGCGTCATCGCCGAATAGAAGTAGGCAACGCTTATGGCCATCGAGATAAGTGTCATCATGCCCGGTTTACGGGACTTTATCTCGTCTACCATCATGGTAAGGAACGGTTTGCCGCCGTAGAGGTAGATAAATGTGGCCAGGACGAATATGATTGCTTCGCGGTACGGGATGTTGAGCGTAAATCCGAACCACTCCTGAATCATCGGTGAAAGAATCAGAATCGAAACGGTTACGATCGCCGAGACGATGAAGCGCCGCTTCATATCTTCCATATGGTGCATATGCCCCATTGTCGAATGGTCGTGGCCTCCACCGTGACCATCGCCGTGAGAATGGGCGTCATGAGTGGCATGAGCGCTATGCTCATGTTCTGCCGTCTCCGCTTCGTGATGATGCTCCATTCCCGTTGTATGGGCGGCCT
>JALSXE010000269.1:0-3160 GCA_027072755.1 Campylobacterales bacterium
CCCCTTTTCCAGTCGTCGCCGTCAAGCTCCCTGAAACTGTCCCACTCTTCAAAGGGCGGATAGAAATCGAGATTGTCCGGGGTGTTTGTAAATTCGTTTTCAGCCTCTGCAGAAGCCTCCACGACACTCTCGAAAACCCCTGTCGCCAGAGTCGCGCCGGCAACCGTAAATGCCGCGCCCTTTAGAAAAGTTCTTCTTTGTTCGTTTATCATCGTTTCTCTCTCCTGCTGTTTAACTGAGGTTCAAAAGCTGCGGAATCACAAGCCACACATGTTTCGCTATCCAAAGACCTGCCAGCGCCAGCACAGACGCAAGCGCCAGTAGACTTTGGGAGCGGTTTTTAAGCCCGAAAATCACGAGAACCACCGGAATTATGTAGCCAAGATACTGACCTACCCAGAACATCGTATGGTACTCTCCTCCACTCTTGACGAAGGATATCGTCGCCGCGACCTCTTCCGCTTTCATCGCACCGAAGTAGTATTCGCCCATATAGATGATGAAAGAGAGCGACGCGCTTACGGCAAGAACTATGGCAAGGTCGCGTTTAACGTTTCTGTCACCGATCCCTAAAACAAGATAGACGGCCGAACCGCCTATGAATGCGGCAAGCGCCATCTGGACAAGCTCGGTGGGAGTCTGCCACAGTTCACGCGCCGCAGCCTCACCCATTATGGTAGCCGTATAGAGCGTTACCGGAATCGCCAGTATGAATGCGGCCCAGAGCAGCTTGTTGTAGACCTCATCGTCGAGTTTGTTGAGCACCCTGCCGGCCGCCATGACGAATATGACTCCAGTAAGAATCGTCGCCAGCCATGCACCGACAGTAATGGCCGAAGTGAAGTGCGGATGGAGAAAGATATTGAGCATCCTGTAGGGGTGGTGCAGGTCAAGCAGCGTGAAGAGCAGGAATATATTCAGGAAGATGAACGAAACCACAGGCATCAACGTCTTGACCCCGCCTACCCTGTCGCCATACTTCTTGAGAAGATATACACCCACCAGGATCACTCCGGTAGCGATACTTTTGGCCCACATATTGAGGGTGATCATCCAGCCCCAGACGATGCCCGGAAGCGCAACGTCCAGAGTCACCACCGCATTGGTCGCGGCTGTAGCGTGTTCTACCATCTTAGTGACCTCCTATATGTTTTAGGTGCGTTATGTTGTCAAAGAGACTGAACCCTTCGATGCGCTCGCTTGCGAGTGGATTGAGGTTCACCTCTCCGCCGCCGACGTAGAAGTGTTTGGGAGCGGTGTTCTTTTCCGGTTTTCTGACCTTCACGTTGCCCTGGTGCTCCATGATATAGCGGCTTATACCGCTTGTCGGATCATCCAGGTCGCCGAATATATTGGCCTCCACGGGACAAGCTACGACACATGCGGGCATCATCCCTCCGGCTACGCGGTGCGCGCAGTATGTGCATTTGTCTGCCGAATTCGTCTCGGGGTCTATATATATGGCTCCGTAGGGGCACGCCATTACACAGCCGGCACAGCCTATGCAGCGCTCCTTGTCCACATTGACAATACCGTTGTCGAGATAGTGCAGCGCGCTGACCGGACATATGCGCTCGCAAGGTGCATTTTCGCAATGGTTGCACCTTAGCGGAGTGAAGGTCCGTTTCGTTTCCGGAAACGTTCCGACATCCACATACTTGACCCGAAGTCTCCACATTCCTATAGGAACGCTGTTTTCCACTTTGCACGAGACCTCGCAGCCCTTGCATCCCATGCAGAGCCCAAGATCTACCAAAAAGCCGAGCTTCATAAACCCCTCCTCATGAATTTTATACGATTAAATCGTCACTTTTTCGTTTTCGATTACGGCCGCGCGGTAAAATCGGCAAAAAGAGCCGACTATCGATACAATTTATATATCGATACTTCGCGAAACGGCGACATACAGCCATGTCCGCATAGCTGTAAACCGGAGATAATTCAGTCTAACAATAGTTTTTTTAATTGAAGCTTTATTGGAAACGGAAGTCCGTTTTGAAGGTGTTCAGATAGAAAGATTTATAATTTTTGGCTATTTTAATCAGGGCGGCTGGGATCAGACTTCACTTTTATTGATGATGCTGCAGACGGCGGGCAGTCTGAAGCTTACCGTCGTCCCTTCCGCACGCTTGGAAGATATCCGAAGCTCCAGGTTGTGAAGTTTGAGTATATACTTCACTATAGCGAGCCCCAGACCCATAGAGTTGTCCCAGCTGTGCCTGTCAATTCGGTAGAACTTTTTCGTTACGGCATCTATCTCACTCTCGTCTATCCCCTCTCCCCGGTCTGTCACACTCAAAGATTCGGAATCGATATGCACCTCTACATCACTCTCTGAATACTTCAGGGCATTGTCTATTAGGTTTACCACAACCATCTCCATCATGGTCCTGTCGGCATGGATCAGAACCGACTCGCCGGCTTTGATTACGACCTCTCTTTCAGGATACTTCTGCATCAGTGCACTCGCAGCCGCCTGAACTACACCGTTGAGTTCAAAATCGCTCATCTGCGGTTTTATTTCACTGCTTTCAAGACGTGTAAGAAAACTTAGTCTGTCTATCATTTCGGTTATTCTCCGCGTATTCTCTTCTATACGCGAAAGAAACCTCTTTCTGATTGAAAGAGGGAGATTGTCATCGTCAAGAAGAGTCTCGGTATAGCCCATAATCGCGGCGACCGGATTCTTGAACTCGTGGCTTATGGCTGAGATTATATCGCTGCGCTGGCGGCTGGCAAGACGAAGTTTGGCTGTATATTTACGTCTCTTCTTTTCGCTCTTTTCGAGCCTTTTGGCAAGTTTTTTCAAAAGGGCCGCTATTGTCGAAAACTCGGCAGAAAAACCGGCCGAAATAGACGCCCTGTAGTTTTTCGCGGCGATCGCTTTGAGATACTCCGTAACTTTCCCGAGCTCCGCGTCGATTTCACGCTGAATAAGCCTGCTTATTACAAACCCTACCGCAATCGCCGCAAGAAAGACAAGCGCTATGCGCACCCAAAGCTGCGCGAAATCCTTCATCACCTGATCAAGCGAGACGGAGAGTCTCAAAACGGCATCTTTGCCGTTCCAGCGTATCTTTTTCGCGGCATATATCCGGTCGTTTTTGACTGTTTTGGAGTAGCGCACCGCCGCCCCGAAACCGGTGCGGCGAGCCTCCAT
>JALSXE010000270.1:0-3159 GCA_027072755.1 Campylobacterales bacterium
GCAACACACCTATTCACCTGTGCGCTACTTAGAGAAGATGGAACTGCTACACGTGGTAGAATAACAACAAGCCACGGTGCAAAACAAACTGATGTATTTATGTTAGGATGTATTTTTTATTTCATATATACTAATAAATATCCTGTGGGTAATGTAAATATTGATTTAATATCAGATGAATACAAAATAAAACCTATCATAAAGAAAATGTGGGATAAATATATTCCTAAATATATAAGAGATTTGCCCCAAAACAAATGGAAATAAATTATATGTATTACTAATTTCAATTTAAAATTCGAGGTCAGTCGCCACCTTAAAAACACCCTAAAAACATAACAATTAACAGATATTTTGTCCTAATAATACTCACTCTCCTGAAAAAAAGACATAAGTACTTTTCGAAATCTTTCTCAAAATAACAGATTTGTTAAGTCTTATGTTATTTTGAATTGGAAGGTTAAAGTAGCTAAAATGTTTTTTAGATAATGAAGAAGAGAGGATAGGAAAATGGTTTCCGAAGAGTGGCTTTCGAATCTAAACGCAGAATTCCATGCTTCTGGCATAGATCCACGCCGTCGGCCTTTAGAGGCAATTCAACGTTATTCCGAGGAATTTAAAACTTCACTGGAATTATCATCCGAAGTAGCAAAAACGATTTTTAGATGGTTTGAGGCGCATTCAAAGCCAGGTACTTATAAAGTCGGCAGCCTGTATGAAGCCGTCTATTTCTACGATTCCCAGTTTTGGATTGTATCTATCCCAATTATTTACGGGACAGTACAGTTAAATGCGCTCGACAGTCTTTATGACATGCCCGATAGCATTAAACAGGAGATGATGGCGAATAATAGGCAAGCTTGGGACTATGTTGTCTATTGGGCCGACTGTTTAGACTATGGAACGGGTATTGATGATCTACGTAAGATGCAAGATTTGGACACATTTGGTACGCAGCTTCTTATGTCTGCTGATCAAGAACTTAGATCGGCCACATCCATACTTTCTCAACATCGCCCAGATCCACGTGCAATTCTTAATTGTAGAATGGCTATTGAATTGTTTTTCAAGTCATACATTACTCTAAAGAATGGACTTTCACAAAGTGAAGCGAAATCTATCGGCCATGACTTGAATAAAGGGCTTGATAAGTTTATCGAGGCTTCAGGATTGACCGATTTGGAAGGACTAAGAGAGTTTCTGAAAGTGTTTCCTGAAATACACGAGCGGTATAAAGAACAAGATATCACCTTTCAAAGACTTTGGAATGGTTACTCTCTTACCCACTCTATAGGTGCCAGGATTATTAGGGAATTCACTGATCAAAATACGCTTGAACAAGTAATGGGCTCTAACAATGCATGAGAACCAGTGCTCACAAACTCGGCAAATTCGGGATCAGGTACAAACTTAGAATTCGGAATTCGTAAAACCCAGGGTTAGGTGATGCTAATGCTATACTCTCTTCTCTAATGCCACCGTACACCCTCTTTTTCTACGATTTTTTTCAGATAAGGGGCTGTTTTGAGGTCGATAAGGTCTACCTTGTACGGTAAATGCGACTCCTCTATTTCGTACCTCGTCCACGCCAATTTTTGACCAAGATCGGTGTGAGAGTATAGTGCGATGTCCAGATCGGACCACTCTGTCTCTTCTTCTCTGGCGTGCGAACCGAACAGGTAGATCTGTGCATCCGGGAAATTCTCGATCAGGTAATCTTTTAGCTCCTCTATCGTTTCCATGTAAAATTGTAACATAGTCAAAAAATATCTGGATCGCTTAATGACTCTTCTACTATTCCCAATCGTCTTCTTATTGCACGCTAACAAGCACTTTTATCTGGCAGCATAAAGCAACGTCTGTATTATACGGGGTAATGCTAATACACCTGACCCCTACCACTTTTGCCGCTTTTATGGGCCTCGGGGCCTCGGGGTCAGGTGATAACAATAACTACCTCTTCCACCTTTTTATTATACCGCTAACCGCCGGCTGAGATATCTTCAATATCTGTGCAATCCTATGCTGGGACAACCCCTTTTCGTATGCTTGCATAATCACCTCGTTGCGCTCCTTTTTATCCTTCGCTTTTAAAAGTATCTGTTCCAGCTCTTTCAGACAGTTCTCACTATCAGCCATAGGCGCTTCGGCCAGGCTCGAAGCCTTTTTCAGTTCCAGCAGGTCGTCTTTATCCGCCGGATGTTCCATAACCGCTCTTATATGCATTAGTGCATTAGGGGTCAGGTGATGCTAATGCTATGAAAAAACCTCGATCAGATAATCTTTTAGCTCCTCTATCGTTTCCATGTGACAATTTTAGCTTAGTCAAAAATTATCGGCCGGATCGTCTATCGACTCATCTACTATTACCGATCACCTCCTTCTTGCACACTAACTACACGCTTCACGGCTAATATTTGGTAACAGAATGGAAAGAGAGGATCTGCCATGAACGCGAACACTATCAGCAGAAGAGGTTTTATGCAGTCCGTTACGGCTGCCGCTTTGGTTCTTGGATCGCACAATATGCTCTTTGCAAAAGGGGGCGAAAGAAGGTTCGGTGCAAGAAGACCCGAAGAGGAGCTCGAGGGAAACGAGTTTCATCTTAAGCTCGAAGAGACGGTCGTGAATATAACCGGAACTCCAAAGATCGCCACTACCATAAACGGAATGCTGCCGGGGCCAACGCTCAGGTGGAGAGAGGGCGAAGAGGTGACGATACACGTAACCAACAATATGCCCAAAAGCGGCTCCATCCACTGGCACGGCATCATACTCCCTTTCAACATGGACGGAGTACCCGGCATCAGCTACCCGGGTATCGCGCCCGGCGAGACCTTTACATACCGCTTCAAAGTGCGCCAGAGCGGAACATACTGGTACCATTCTCACACACCTTTTCATGAACAGACCGGAATGCACGGCTCCATCATAATAGAGCCGAAAGAGAAAGAGCCGTTCGGGTACGACCGCGACTATGTAGTCTCGCTCTCCGACTGGAGCGACGAAAAGCCGGAGGCAATATTCAGGAAACTGAAGATCTCCAGCGACTACTACAACTTCAACCAGCGCACCATAGGTGACTTTTTTGAAGAGGTCAAAGAGAAAGGCTTTCTCAAGGCGTTCGACGATCGCAAGATGTGGAACAGAATGCGGATG
>JALSXE010000271.1:0-3143 GCA_027072755.1 Campylobacterales bacterium
CATCGTTCTTCTAATCGTAAACCTCGACAAAAAGAGAGAGGTCAACAAAATGAACATGGCATACGACAATATAAACAAGTTTCTTCTGCACACCATCAACTCCGAAAAGATTCAGTCGCTCTCTCTTGCGCTCGCAATGAGCAAAAACAGGGCGATCGCCGATGCAATTTTGGAGAACGACAGGGCCAAAGGCTACAAGATCCTGCACGATACTACAGACTCTTTCATAAAGCACCTAAACCGCAAATATATCTATACCCAGATATTCGGAAGGGGCCTCAACATATTCGCAAGAAGCTGGGAGGCGAACTCCTCCGGAGCCTCTATGGTATCTGGCCGTCAGGATCTGCTGGAGATTGTCAATACCAGAAGCCCAAAAGCTACGATAGAAGATACTGTTCCTGCCGGCATAAAAGCCTCTGCACCGATAATATACAGCAGCCACATAATAGGCATTTTGGAAGTAACAACCCTCTTTGACCGTGTAGTATCGAAACTGAGAGAGTATCGGATAGAGACGATTCCTATACTCAAAGCGAATCTGTCACATCAGCGAAATCTTGGTGCAGACAACCCCAAAATACAAGGCTATACAATTGCCGCAAACAACTGCAGCCGCCACATCGCCGAAACGCTCGGCTCACTCGACAGAGAAGACTTCGAAGAGCTTATACACACCGACTACCTCAAAAAAGCGGGACTCTTCTTTGCGGCATACCCGATAAACAACGACTACGGTAAACACCTCGGATACTTCATCACCGTCGTATCTAAAGAGAATTTCGACAACTTCTCCGGAAAACAGCAGTCGCTCATAAAGAGCATCTTCACCATGGAGAGCACGAAAGAAGACATTTACCACTACGTCAATTCAAACAGTGAAAACATTTTCAGACAGATGAGCCCCCAACAGATTCTCCATCTAAGCTCGACTATAGAGGAGAAAGACAGAATCCTCTTCGATACGGCGGCGAAAGAGAGACTCAGGAGACTCTCGAAAGAGGAGCTCATCGACCTGATCATACACAATTTTCACAAAAGCAGGAAACAGGGGAAAATAAAATGAAAATTCTACTGCTCGAAGACGAATACATGCTGAGAAAATCGATAAAAGAGCTGCTCGAAGAGAACGGTTACATAGTCGAAGAGTTCTCCGACGGGAAATCTGTTCTCGATGCGACATTCGAAGGCTCTTACGACCTTCTGCTGCTCGATGTGAACGTTCCGGGGATAAACGGCTTCGAGCTTCTGGAGCAGCTTCGTAAAAACGGTGTAGAGACCCCTACCATCTTCATTACCTCCCTGACCGAGATAGACAGTATGGAGCGCGGCTACGACCTTGGATGCTGCGACTATATAAAAAAACCGTTCGATATGAAAGAGCTTAAGCTGCGCGTAGCAACCGCCCTTAAGCTCGCCTCTTTACGCTCTAACGAAGAGACCATAAAACTTCCGGGCGGGTACGAATACCACACAAACTCCTTTACGCTCACAAAAGACGAAGAGGAGGTTAGCCTCTCGAAAACGGAGAAGATGATCCTCGATCTCTTTATCAAGTACAAAAACCGGGTAGTCACCCCGGAGATGATCACCGAGTATGTCTGGGAAGACTATGTCGACCCCGCCAACGTAAGGGTACAGATAAACAATCTAAGAAAGAAACTGAACAAAGATCTTATAACGAATATCCGCGGCGTGGGGTACAAACTTGAAACTTGATATAAACGAGTCCAGATTTTCACTAAAATACTCCATTCTCTACACCATGATAGTTATGGTTATTTTGATGGTTCCCTTCGCGATCTACGACAACTACACCTACAATCTCGAAGAGGTCAAAACGGAGATGGCCCTCAAAAAAAAGAGCATCCAGATAATAAATGAGATGGAGAAGTTCGACAGCAGGTTTCAGAGCACATTCACCTTTCCGAGATTCAAATCTTATCAGGCCGGCCTATACGACAAAGACGGAAATGCCGTTTTCACGCTCATAAAAGAGCCCGTCTCGGCGCTCAACCTGAAACAGGGCTACCACAAGCGTGGAAACTACAGATACTACGTAACCGAGTTTCCCGACGAGTACTACTTCGGTGCAAAATACCTCGTAACCGGTACGGAGTTCAATATCTACACGATTCTGTTCAACATTCTGATAATATTTCTATCGATCCTCGCCGTTACATTCCTCTTCTCTTTTTTGATACTCAAAAACTTCTCCAGACCTTTCAAAGAGATCAACAGAGCACTCGACGATTTCATAAAAGACTCGATGCACGAGATAAACACCCCGCTCTCCATCATCAACATAAATATAGACATGTTTACGGAAAAGTTCGGAAAAAACAGGCACCTCTCGCGCATAAAGTCCGCCGCCAAGATTCTCTCGTCACTCTATGACGACATGAACTACCTAATCAAAGAGCACACCATAAACAAGAGCGACAAAAAACGGATAAACTTCAGCAAATTTCTTAAAAAATCGGCCGACTACTTCAAAGATATAGCGGAGCTGAAAGATATCACCCTCCATCTGGAGATAGAAGACGACATATATATAGAGTTCGTTCCTACCAAACTGCAAAAGATAGTAGACAACAATCTCTCCAACGCCATCAAGTACTCTTATGAAGGCGGAGAGGTGATTTTATCTCTAAAACGTGACGGCGACAAGATAGTGCTCGGTTTCAAAGATTACGGAATAGGCATAAAAGACACCCAGAGAATCTTTTCGCGCTACTATAGGGAAGACCACACCAAAGGGGGCTTCGGCATCGGCCTCAACATAGTCGGAAAGATCGTGAACGAAGAGAACATAGGGGTAAAGATAGTCTCAGAACCCGAAAAAGGTAGCTACTTCGAATACACCTTCACCGAAAAGAGCGAAAAGTGAACGACTCCGCACCGGCCGCTCTTTTATCTGCCCGCCCGGCTTGAACAGCAATATCGCCGTAAAGCTCTGCGAACTCAACCAGTAGCACTAAAGAGCTGAATATTACAATTTTTAAACCCGTATCGACGGCTGACAATAAATAAAAATTATTTTATAGGGCTTTTTCGATAATTTATTTTGTTATTTAAAGCTGTTTATTGACATACAACATAGTTAAATGCTACACTTCTTCTGTCCCAAAACAAACATAAGG
>JALSXE010000272.1:0-3126 GCA_027072755.1 Campylobacterales bacterium
ATAAAGAGAATTTTCTCCGCCTTCGGGCGGAGGAAAGATAGGTGGATAAAGCTTTTTCATGAAGTTTTATTCGTTTATCTTCACGTCCCTTCTTTCACAAGAACAGCAGTAAGTCTCCCGAAACGGCAGGCTGAAAAACCAAATTTAAAGGATTGCCAATGGGAAAAGGAAAACGTGTAGGAATCGTAGGAGCGGGAAATGTCGGCTCCACGGCAGCGTTTATTCTTGCCATGAACGGTGTATGCCACGAGATAGTACTTCGTGACAACAAAATAGATATCGCAAAAGGAAAGGCTCTCGATATGAGCCAGGCTGCCGCCGCGGCCAGAAGCCACACCATAGTCTCAGTAGCCGAAGAGCCGAGTCAGCTGAGCGACTGTGACGTGGTGGTGGTTACCGCGGGCAGCCCGAGACTTCCCGGCATGAGCCGCGACGACCTGCTACTTAAAAATGCGGAGATCACCAAAGAGGTTGTAAGAGATATCAAGACGTTTTCGCCGAACGCCATAATTATAATGGTATCCAACCCTCTCGACGCCATGACATATGTCGCGCTTAGAGAGAGCGGATTCGAGAAGAACAGAGTCCTCGGAATGGCCGGAATACTCGACAGTTCTCGAATGGCCTACTTTATCCAGGAGAAACTGGGTTACGGCGCGGGGCAGATTAGAGCATCCGTCATGGGCGGACACGGAGACGACATGGTACCGCTTCCAAGGTACTCGACGGTTGCCGGCGTGCCGCTGAACGATCTGCTGACCGATGAGGAGATCGACGAGATCGTAGAGAGGACAAAGCACGGCGGTGCCGAAATAGTCGGTTACCTCAAGACCGGTTCCGCGTACTATGCGCCCGCGAAGGCGACTACGATCATGGTAGAAGCGATCTTGAAAGATACGAAACAGATATACCCGTGTGCCGTATATCTCGACGGCGAGTATGGATACAGCGACGTTGTCAGCGGGGTGCCCGTAAGTATCGGCGCGAACGGCGCGGAGGAGATAATAAACGTTTCACTCAACGCCTGTGAGCGCAAAATGTTCAAAAAGTCGGTAGAGTCGGTCCAGACTCTCATAGACACCCTGAACGCCCAAGGATTCTTCGGAGAAGGCAAATGAGAGAGATCGCCTATGAAGATATTGTCGAAGCTGTAAAGAACATGGTCATTCATACGGCGACGAATCTGCCCGAAGACGCCCTGAAAAAGTTGAGAGAGGCGCACGAAAAAGAGAAGAGCCCCGTCGCGAAAAAGGTCCTTGAGCAGCTGCTCGAAAATGCGGACATAGCCCGCGAAGAGAAGCGTCCGCTCTGCCAGGATACGGGGCTTGCCGTCTACTTCGTCAAAGTGGGTCAAGATGTCAGAATTACAGGCGGCCTGCTCAAAGATGCGGTTAACGAGGGGACCGAGAAGGGGTATATAGAAGGGTACCTCAGAGCGTCTACATGCGACTGTTTTACCAGGGAGAACCTGAAAGAGAAGGTCGGCTACAACCTTCCGGCGGTCATACACATAGACCTTGTCGAGGGCGACAGTATAGAGATAGCCTATGCCGCGAAGGGCGGAGGAAGCGAGAATGTGAGTAGGGCGAGAGTACTCGCACCGGCACAGGGACGACAGGGGGTCATAGACTTCGTCAAAGAGGTTATCTCCGATGCGGGCCCCAACCCGTGTCCTCCCATAATCGTGGGTGTCGGAATCGGCGGTACGTTCGAAAAGGCCGCTATATCGAGCAAGTATGCCCTTTTCAGGGAGGCGGGCGAGCCGAACCCCGATCCGGAAGTTGCCGAATTCGAGAAGGAGCTTCTTTATGAGCTTAATAAACTCGGTATCGGAGCTATGGGAATGGGCGGTACCCAGACCGTACTTGCGGTTCACGTAGAGAAAAACCCTTGCCATATTGCGAGCCTGCCGGTGAGTGTGAACGTCCAGTGCCATAGTAGCAGGCACAGCCATATTAAGCTGTAAGGAGCGAGAATGAGTCAAGTACACTATCTAACCACACCGCTCAGCGACGAGGATGTAGAGAACCTCAAAGCGGGAGACATAGTCTATCTCTCCGGCATAATCTTTACGGCGAGGGACGCCGCACACAAAAGGCTCGTCGATCTTATCGAGAATAAAGAGGAGCTCCCTTTTCAGCTCGACGGCGCCGTAATCTACTTTGTGGGGCCGACTCCCCCCAAGCCGGGCGAACCGATAGGAAGCGCCGGACCTACAACCAGCTATCGCATGGACAGCTACTCGCCCACACTGATCAAGCACGGTCTGAAAGGGATGATCGGCAAGGGCAAGAGAAACCGGGAAGTAAAAGAGGCCTGCAAAAAGTATAAAGCCGTATATTTCGGTGCGACAGGCGGCGCGGGCGCTCTGCTCGGAAAACTGATAAAAGAGGCGGAAGTGATCGCATACGAGGAGCTCGGTCCAGAAGCCGTTCGGATGCTTCGTGTGGAGAACTTTCCGGTAACGGTGATAAACGACGCATACGGTAACGACCTTTACGAAGAGGGTCGAAAGCGGTACGAAGTAAAAGATTGAAATTCAAAGTAAAGGGGATTCGACAATGAATATACACGAGTATCAAGCGAAAGAGATTTTTCGTCAGTACAACGTACCTGTTCCCGGCGGACAGGTGGCTTTTTCACCTGATGAAGCCGTAGAGGCGGCACGTAACCTTGGCGGAAAACTGTGGGTCGTAAAGGCGCAGATCCATGCCGGCGGGCGAGGACTCGGCGGAGGTGTGAAGCTTGCCAAATCACTCGACGAGGTGAGGGATCTGGCCGACCAGATCCTCGGAATGACCCTGGTTACACACCAGACCGGCCCCGAGGGGAAAGTGGTTCACAAGGTCTACATCGAAGAGGGGGCGGACATAGCGAAAGAGTACTATCTGGGTATGCTGCTCGACCGTGCCGCAGAGATGCCTGTAATGATGGCATCTACCGAAGGGGGAATGGAGATAGAGAAGGTCGCCGAAGAGACTCCCGAAAAGATCGTCAAGGTAAACATAGATCCGGCAATAGGGTTCCAGGGCTTCCACGGACGCCAGCTTGCATTCGGTCTCGGCCTTGCTAAAGAGGAGATAGGGCCTTTCATAAAGTTCGCCAAGGCACTCTACGATGTCTATA
>JALSXE010000273.1:0-3115 GCA_027072755.1 Campylobacterales bacterium
TTATAATCCTGATGCTCATAACGTTCGGCATGACTCTGATATGTACGATAATCTTTATAAAAAAGGCTCCGAAGCTGGGCCTCGTAGATATTCCGAACGAACGGAGCATGCATCAAAATCCGATACCCCGCGGGGCCGGGACCTGTTTCGTTTCGGCCATGCTCCTGGTCTCGTTCACCGCCGTATTTTTCGACCTCAACCGGCTGCAGGAGTACTACTACGTCTATGTCGCGCTAGCCATAGTCTTTATAGCCGGACTCCTCGACGACTATGCGGGGCTCTCTCCAAAAAAGAAGTTCCTCTTCATAATTTTCGCCACCCTGCTGCTATGCGTAAAAGGGATTTACATAAAATCTCTGGGCCACTATATCGGTTACGAGATAGATCTGCCTCTTCTCATTGCGATCCCTTTTACCATTTTTGCGATAACCGGCTTCACGAACGCACTGAACCTTACAGACGGTCTCGACGGCCTGGCGGGCACGATCTCTATGGTCATGATGGGAGCGTTTCTGTGGATAGGCTACACAAATCACGATGAGCTGATGATAATGCTCTCGGCCGTTACGATGGCGGGGGTCGCGGCCTTTATGATCTTCAACTGGCACCCGGCAAGAGTCTTTATGGGCGACAGCGGCTCTTTGACACTGGGCTTCATAGTCGCTATTCTGGCAGTCCGGGCAATGAATTTCATAGAGCCGATGGCGGTTCTGTTCATAGTGGTGCTGCCTGTTCTGGATACGTTCATCGTAATGGTCCGAAGAAAACAGCGCGGCCTCTCGATCTTCTCGGCCGACAAGACACATATGCACCATATACTCTACAAACGGTACGAAGATATACCCTACACAGTCATTCTGCTCGTATATATACAGATAGCCTTCACCATTATCGGGGTACAGCTGAGGCACTCCGACAACTTCATGTCGCTCATTCTGTTCGGTATACTCTTTTTTATAATGCTGAACCTCTTCGACCAGCGCATCAAACGGCGTAAAAAGCCCAAGAAAAAGAGAACCATACTCAAAAAGTGGAAATCGAAATAGTTTACGAAGAGCGCGAAAGTGCACAGATCCGAGCCGCCCACTCCCTCGGCGGCTCTTCACCAAAAAGCGCTACGCTTTCAGAAAGCTTTGTTCTGGCGGGGTTATCACACCGTATCCGCCTGTCAGAACTTCGGGGTTGGTTATGCCGTAAAGTCTGTAGAAGGTGGAAGCGACACTGTAAGGCTCGAACTCGAAGGTTCCCTTTTTTGGGCGGCTGTAGAGGCGTGCTTTTTTATACCACACATACCGGCCGTCCCCTCTAACCATACCAAAAGACCGCCGATAGCGCTGACCGCCGAACCAGTAGACCACCTGGTTGTTGCCGTGGTCCCAGCCGTCCGCTTTGTTTATGTTGAAGTTTCTGCCGAAGTCGCCGTAGACGACTATATTGATATTGTCCTTTCCGGCCGCCTTCATATGCTTCATAGCCGCAGAGATCGCTTCAAACAGCTGTGTCGCATGTACTTTGTGGCCTGTCAACGCATTCGAGTGGTCGTCCCACCGGTTGCCCGGCTCCGTGCTTATCACTTTCGTATCCGGATTTGCGATGAGAATCCGCATCGCCGTCTCCAATATGCGGCCGGTTCTGTGGGTCGGATACTCCACTCCGGAAGGCAGAGTCTCATCTTTGATCCTGTCGATGAAGTCGCTTATCGTCTTTCTCCTCTGAAGCGCGGAAGAGATCGGGTCGTTGAAGTCGTTCAGCTCGTAACTGAGCTTTTCTATGCCCTCTTCGAGGTTCGCGTCATCCCAGATGCTCTCTCTTTTGTAGGGATTGCCCATCTTGTCTCCCTCACGAAAAGGAATTTCGATAGTAACGGGACGAAGATGACCGGGCAGCATATATCCGGCCCCCCTATCATCATAAAACTGCAATCCTCCCGCAAGCCTTACATATGGCATAAGAGTATTCTCATCCACAAGATTGTATCTGTTCAGCACATGCATCAGGGTTATCGGCATACCCGACTCAATAGTCGGATGGCCGTGCATGAACCTTCGCTGGCTCAAGCCGTGCGACCGGCTCTTGTCTTTTGCCATCGCGGTTCTAAAATATGTGGTCTGAAGCGTCGCATCGTCGAGCATACTCTGCAAATCCGCACCGCCCCCCTCCTGCCAGAAGCCGTCTTTTGTAACGGTGAATCCCGAAGAGGGGTACGGTTTGTTGGAAAGATCCTCTTTTCGTATCTGCTCTAGGTGTGTCGCGTTTCCTACAAAGTCGCTCATCCCGCCTACCAGAAATATCAAGAGGGTCTGCGTCTCGTTTTTATTGTATATGCTCTTATCCAGACTTACATCTCCAAGCGGCAGCCGTGTCATCTCCGCCGCTCTTAGAAGATCGGGCGCAAGACCCGCGGCCGCCATCATGCTCAGTGTGGTTTTTATAAAATCTCTTCGTCTCATTCTACAGCTCCTTCGATGCGTCTGTATCTGTATACTTCGCTAAGTCTGCTTATATAGTCGCGTACCAGTTTCGACAGCCTGTATCGATACCAAGATCTATCCTGAAACCTGTCATCCCAGCCGGCACTTTTTGCCAGATTTACGAGTGTCGTCTTTTCGGCATCTTTCGCATGACGCCCCAGAATCTCCAGAAACAGATCGTCTACATATGACTCCATCGTCGTATCATCGAGGCGCTCATCGAGCAGCCTAAATACAATACCTTCCGCAAACTCACTATCCGGGTTGCCGTTTTGCAGCATTATCCCGTCTCTGACAAACTGATGGTAGTAGTTGATGCTCAAAGTGTCCGTAGGCAGGTCGATGTCGCGTCCAAGCTTGTTCCACATCGACTTCTGATTCGACAGCTCCATAACCGCCGCAAGCCCTTTGATGTGCGGAGACCAAGCCCAGCTCCATGAGTTCTTTATCACATGATAGGGCAGAGACTCGACCATAGGGTAAAAAACCTCCTCTACACTCTTGACCTTATCGGACTCGAACAGGTACTTTTTCGAAAAGAGAATCTGCGCGAAAATCTGCTGGAAGGTTTCCGGATTATTTTTAAGAATCTTCTCTGCGATATCGGCACGCTCGGCTTCGCTCATCGTGGGAAAGAAATAGTC
>JALSXE010000274.1:0-11988 GCA_027072755.1 Campylobacterales bacterium
GTATCGGGCTCTTTACCGTAGGGGGCCTGATGGCGCCCACTTCGAAACCCTCTTCGGCCAGATCCTCTTTGAGCCGCATAGCCGTGGCTATATCGGGCATCGGCACAGGCACTATCATCCCGTCCGGCCTGCTCCCGGTATACTCCTCGGCCACACTCTTTAGCTTCCCTATCCTTTTTTTCAGGCTCTCCCTCTTTTTTATGATACGCCTGAAACCCTCGTGTGCCAAAGCCGTATCGAAGAGCGAGGGGGCGGTCGCATATATGAGCGGCTTCGCCCTGTTGTGCAGAAACGAAATCACCTCTTTGGAGCCGAGAATATAGGCCCCGTAGCTGCCGTAGGCTTTGCCGAGAGTCCCCATCTTTATGTGTCTATCACCCGGCTCTATACCGTAGCGGTCGAAGACTCCGAGCAGGTTCGGACCCACCGTACCGCTGCTGTGCGCTTCGTCCACCATCATCAGAGTATCGAACCATTCGGCGATATCGAAAAACTCCCTTTTGAGCATATCCCCTTCCATCGAGTAGATCCCCTCTACCGCGACGATCTTTCTGCCGCCGCTCTCCGTTTCGGCCAGCTTGGCGATCAGATCGTCCGGGTCGTTGTGCGAAAAGAGTTTCACATCGCCCCGCACGAGCTTTGTCGCGATCATCCCGCTAGCGTGATAGCTCTCGTCGATAAAGAGGGTATCGCCACTTCTGACAAGTGCTTCGATCAGCCCCAGATTCGCCAAAAAGCCGCTTCCCGCTACGACACCCGCTTCGAATCGGTTCGCTTCGCAGAGAGCTCTTTCGAATTCGCGGTGAATCGGATGGTACCCGCCGACGAAAAGAGAAGACTTCGGTGCGTGCCGGTCGTACCTGCCGAGCTTTTTGCAGGCTCTTTTCAAAAGGCTCTTTCTGTGCGCCAGCCCCAGATAGTCGTTCGATGCCATATCTACACGTTTCGGATCGGACATATACGGTTCGCGAAATCGGCCCGAGCGCACGAGGGCCTCCAGCTCGGCTTTGTAGAACTCCCCGCTTCGCCTCTTCACGCGTCCCCTTTCAGCCAGGGCTCCAGCTTCTCGACCGTAAGCCCCATCGCGCACGACTCCAACCCCTGCACCGACTTTATGTAGGGTTTGCAGAACCCCTCCACCATGCAGGCCCCGGCTTTGCCCCTCCACTCGCCGCTCTCGAGGTAGCGCTCCAGTCGCTTTTCGTCGAACGGCAGAAACTCGTAGTGTGTACGGGAGAGGTCTACAAACATCAACTCTTCGCTCTTGTAGACCATGCAGGTCAATATGGAGACCGTACTGCCGCTTTGCATCTTCAGGATTTTTCGGGCCTCCTCGACGCTCGAGGCTTTTCTAAGAATCTGCCCGTGTGCGGTGACTACGGTGTCTGCGCAGAGTATCGGCACGGAGAGACCATACTCTGCTTCACACGCGCGCATCTTCCCCATCGCCGCATGGTATACGAAGTTTTTCGGTACGGAGTGGTCCAGAGACTCCTCGTCGAAGCTGCAGCCGACCTGCCTGAACTCTATCCCCCTCGATCTCAATATTTGAGCACGCGTAGCTGAAGAGGAGCCCAGAAGTATCATTCGCCTCAAAAGCCCCTCAAAGAGATACCGGCGGCGAGGGCGATAAGCCCCAGAAGTATGTTGAGAGGCAGCATAAACTTCGCCACCGGCTCCATCGTTTTGCGCGCACCGGCGAGATCGCCGGAGACGAAAAACCTCTCGGCCCTGTTTCTAAGCCTCACCATCATGGCGTAGTTAAGGGTCATGATCAGCCAGATACCCTCTTTCATATGGACGAACATCCCCGATTTCGTACCGCCGGAGCCGACGGCAAAACCCATAATAAGCCCGGTAAGAAGAAGCAGTACTATAAAAGGGAGCACCAGTCGAAAGAGGTTTCCAACCATCTCGAGTGTCCTTGCAAGCCGCACTTTCGCATCTTCTATATGCTGCAAAGCGGGGTGTACGGCTATGCGCATCGCTATCATTCCGCCGACCCATACGATAGCGCCCAGCACATGCAAAAAGAGAATCACGAAAGCGTAGTCGCCGAAAAGTTCCGCCGCAAACTCTCTCATCCTACACTCCTCTTTCTCTTTAGCCTATCTTCTCTTTGAGGTACGAGAGCGCCTTCTCTTTCGCCTCGGGTATCTTCGACGCATCCTTGCCCCCGGCCTGCGCGAAGTCGTCTCGTCCGCCTCCGCCGCCTCCCAGTATGGGAGCGATCTCTTTGACCCATGCACCCGCTTTTATCGGGCTGTTCTTCTGCCCCGCGGCTATCAGAACCTTGTCGCCTTTTTTCTGAAAGAGCATGACGGCGACACTATCGTGTGCGTTTTTAAGATCGTCTATCATCTCTTTTATGTCGCCGCCATCAACCTCTTCGACAATCACGGTTACACCGCCTATAGACTCGGCCTTCAGCTCGCTCTTTCTGCTCTTTTGGGCCGCGGCCAGCTCGCTTTTGAGCTCTCTTATCTGCGACTTTAGTTTGGCGATGCCCTGCATCGGCTCTTTCGCCTTCAGTTCGCCCGCTATCTCGGCCAGCGTAGAGCGCATCTTTTTTACCGACTCGTACGCGGCGTGTCCGCAGACCGCCTCTATGCGCCGCACACCGGCACTCACACCGCTCTCTTTGGTTATCAGAAACACCCCTATCTCCGCCGTATTGTGCACATGGGTGCCGCCGCAGAGCTCTACGGAGCTGTCGCCGAAGGCGACTACGCGCACCTTTTCACCGTACTTCTCGCCGAAAAGGGCCATCGCCCCTCTATTTTTGGCGTCTTCGAGAGCCATCTCCTCCACGTCGGCCTCGATACCGCGCTCCACGATCGCGTTGACCCTCTCTTCGACGGCCCTGATCTCTTCGGCTGTCAGGGGTTTGGGGTGGCTGAAGTCGAAACGGAGCCTCTTCGCCTCCACCAGCGACCCGGCCTGGGTTACATGCTCTCCGAGTATCTCGCGCAGAGCGCTGTGCAGTAGGTGGGTAGCGCTGTGGTGCTTGGCTATCTCGCGGCGCGAGCTGTCTACGACCGCTTCGAGATCGTCGTTTTCGCAGATCTTCGCTTCGGCCTCTACCTCGCTTAGATTGAGGTCGAAGAACTTCTTCGTATAGAGAACCTCCGCGACCCTCTGCCCGGAGGCGGGCTCCTTCAGCTCGCCTACATCGCCCGTCTGCCCGCCGCTCTCGGCATAAAAGGGTGTGACATCGAGCAGCACCCACCCTTTCTGTCCCGGGTTCAGGCACTTCACCCTTGCGAAACTCTCGTTCAAAACCGCAAGCACCCTGCTTTCGGCACTCAAAGAGTCGTAACCTACGAAGCTGTTTTTGCCGAACTCCTCCAGAAGCGCCCTGAAGTCACCCTCCACGGCCGCGTCGCCGCTGCCTTTCCAGGCGGCTTTCGCACGCATCCGCTGCTCGTTCATCAGCCGCTCGAATTCGGCTATGTCCACCTCTATGCCTCTCTCTTTGAGCATATCCTGCGTCAGATCGAGCGGAAAGCCGTACGTGTCGTAGAGCTTGAACGCGACGGCACCGCTGAAGAGATTTTTCGTATTTTGAAGCTCCTTTTCAAAGAGCTCTATTCCCGCCGCGATCGTCGCGAAGAAGCGCTCCTCTTCGAGCCGCATCATCTGTTTGACGCTCTCTCTTTTCTCTTCGAGGTAGGTGTAGTGGCCGCCCATTATCTCCACCAGAACATCCACGAGCCTGTACATGAAAGGCTCCCGCAAGCCCAGCATATAGCCGTGGCGCACGGCACGGCGCAGAATACGGCGCAGAACGTAGCCGCGCCCTTCGTTTGAGAAGTTCACACCCTGCGCGAGCAGAAAAGCGGTAGAGCGGAGATGGTCGGCGATGACCCTGTAGCTCGCACCGCTCTCGTACTCGTACTTTCTGCCCACAAGCTCTTCGACCGCCCTGATTATCGGCATGAAGAGCTCCGTATCGTAGTTGCTGAGCTTGCCCTCTTTTACGGCGACGACACGCTCAAGCCCCATCCCCGTATCTATCGAAGGTTTCGGCAGCGGAGTGAGGTTTCCATCTTTGTCGCGCTCGTACTGCATGAATACGAGGTTCCATATCTCCAAAAAGCGGTCGCCGTCTCCGCCCAGATAGTCTTCGGGGCCGTTGAAGTGCTCCTCTCCCTGGTCGTAGAATATCTCGCTGCAGGGTCCGCAGGGGCCGGTATCGCCCATCTGCCAGAAGTTGTCCTTGTCGCCCATGCGCAAAATGCGGTCGCGCGCTATATGCTTCGCCCAGATCTCTTCCGCCTCGTCGTCGCTCTCGTGCACGGTGACCCATAGCCGGTCTTTCGGCAGTTCCAACACTTCGGTTACAAACTCCCACGCGTAGGCTACGGCCTCCTCTTTGAAGTAGTCTCCGAAACTGAAATTTCCGAGCATCTCGAAAAATGTATGGTGCCTTGCGGTATGGCCCACATTTTCGAGGTCGTTGTGCTTTCCTCCCGCCCTTATGCATGTCTGGCAGCTCGCCGCCCTCGGCGGATTCGGTGCCGGAACTTCGCCGGTAAAGATGCTTTTGAAAGGGACCATTCCGGCATTGGTAAAAAGAAGTGTGGCATCGTCGGGCACGAGGGGAGAACTCTCGTATATTTTATGCCCTTTGGATGCGAAGTAATCCAAAAAAGCCTGTCTGATATCCATAGTCGTTAGAACCTTGTAAATAAAATTGTTCCGATTTTATCCAAATTCTTTTGAAATGTCGGTAATAGTAGAATGATAGAAGCCCGGTCTATTTTGCGAAAAACCTTTTCGGGCAAGTTAAAAGAGTGCTTTAAAAATAATATCCACTTTTTTTCCCTATAATCACAGCTTAAATTACCGATATTTACTTGGAATTACTCACTGATTTTACGTAACTGATTTTACGCGAATAGCGTAAAATCATCTCGAAATCTGAGATTTCGAAGCTTCAGGGGGTTGTAGGGCCGGCCAGGCCCTGCCAAATTGCGGGCTTTGCCCGGAATTTGCGTAACATCACTTACTCAGAAGGAAAGATAGCTTATGCAGCAGATAGATCCAAATTCACCCGAGTTTCAGACGGAACTCGAAAAGACATGGAAATTCGTGGAGAAGGTCAACAAACAGTTCGGATTCGTCCAGAACCCCGACAGCGAGATAAACGAAGGCGTCGCGATGGGGCTTGCACGCAACAGGATGATCTACGGAAAAAGGTACTGCCCCTGCTTTATGGTGGTGGGCGAAACCCCCGAAGAGAGAAAGGCGGCAGACAACCGCATATGCCCCTGCAAACCGGCGCTCGAGAAGGAGATCCCCGAACAGGGGTACTGCCACTGCGGAATCTTCTGTACGCCGGAGTATGCCGCAAAGCATAAGAAGGAAGAGGAGATGGAGGAGGCCGTTCATCTGCACTCGAGGGGCCTTACGCAGGAGGAGGCGGAACTGCTCGTGACAAAAGAGCAGCTCGACGGCGAGGAGCTCGAAGCGCTGCTGGAGGCGAGAGAGCTTGGAATGGTGCAATTCGAACTGATAGATGTACGGGAGCCTATGGAGTACCAGATGGGCCGCATCAAAGGTGTGGACGAACTTTGGCCCACCTCACAGTTTTACGACTGGTTCGGCAAGATTCAGGGCAAAAAAGAGGATCGCCTCATACTCTACTGCCACACGGGAAGCCGCAGCTACCAGATACAGCATGTGATGAAGGCCCAGGGCTTCAAACATGTAGGAAACCTCATGAGAGGCATAGTCTCGTATGAGGGCGAAATAGTCCGCTAAAGAGTCTCGTCTATCTCTCGTCGAGCAGCTTCAGCACCTCGTCCAGAGCCTCTACAAGCAGGGGTGAAAAGTACGAAAGGGTCTGCGGCTGCGCCGACTGGGCCAGAAGCGAAATGGCGGCACGCTTGAGTTCTGATGCGTCTTTAGCGCTCAAAAGGGGCGAAATGTCCAGTCCGGGATCGGTCCTGGCAAGCCGCTCCTTCGCCTCCTGAAGAGTAAGCCTTTTTGGATAGTACCTCCCCTTCGAGAGCGCTTCGAACCTCTCTTTCGCCTCTTTCAGCTCTTCACTCATCTTCGTCACTTCTGAGTTTAAGCGCCAAAAAGCCGAAAATCAGCGCAAAAAGCAGCAGCAGGCCTCCAACCGCGAAAGGGGCGGCAGTTTCCGGCAGATGGAGCGAAAGCCACCTGTAGAAACCGAGGGTGAAAAAAGCGAGCGCACCCATAACGGCCGCGGCGGCAAGCACTATCCACGCACCCATCCACATGCTCCTGAAAAGCGACTCGTGCAGAGCTTTGCGCTGCCGGTTCACAAAGTTTTCGGCCGACTCCTGAAACGCTCTGCTCTGCGCTTCTGCCAGATCGAGCAGCGCGATTATGAAGTCCGATACGGTAACCTTGGCCATCAGCTCTTTCCGCCCAGCACCTTGCCCAGCAAAAATCCGATACCGGCGGCCACAAGCAGCGTACCGGCCGGATGTTTCTGCTGCTGCTCCTTGAGGGTCTCGAGCACCTCTTCGCTCTTCACTCTGGCCTCTTCGAGCTGCTCCAGCTGCTCTTTGGGAATTTGCGAAAGAATCTGATCCTTTATATCTCCTGCCGAACTTTTTATCTTCTCTTCCGTAATCTTTCCCAGTGTCTGCGTAAGCTTGGAAATATCCTTTTTAAGCGCTTCCATCTCTTTTTTCAGCTCGTCTATCTGCGCCGATTCGTTTTTGGTCATGATCTTCTCCTTCGATCTCTGTTTATACACTATTGACCCTTCGGGCACTGCGGGCTTGAATTTCATCTTCAATATATTATAACCAAACAGATCTCTATTAGCCGTTTACCTTTTAACTGATGTTACACAAATTCCGGGCGTAGTCCGAAATTCGGCACGGGTGAGAGGCCCTACAACCCCCTGAAGCTTCGAAATCGAAGATTTCAAGAAGGTTTTACGCTTTATAGAATTTTCCGTAGCCGAAAAGATCAACCGCCCGTCAGAGCGTCCGCTATCTTCTTTGCTCCGCCCGGCTCTATCGTTGCGCCGAGCCTTCTGCTGACGCTTTCGATGTCGCTTTCGAGCAGCTTCCACAAAAGATCGGGCGCAAGTTCACTCTCGCGTGCCACCCACGCCGCCGATCTGCGCTGCAGAAAAAGGGCGTTTTTGTACTGGTGGTCTCCGGCGGCGTATGGGTAGGGTACGAAAAGTGACGGAATACGGTTTGCCGCAAGCTCCCAAAGCGTTCCGGCACCGGCGCGGCTTACAGCGAAGTCCGCGGCGGCTATCTTTTCGCTCAAACTCCTGTCGAAATCGAAAAGATCGGCCTCTATTCCCGCTTTTTCGTAAGCTTCTTTGACCCGCAGGTAGTCCCCGCTTCCGGTCTGGTGGATGATGGATATGCCGCGCTCTCTCAAGCCGGCGGCGACCGAAAGCGCGAAGTCGTTGACCGCTCTTGCACCCTGGCTGCCTCCGAGGAATATGACGCTTTTGACCTCCGTCCGCACCCTGGCGGTTTCGAAAAAAATATCGCTTACCGGGTAGTGTGTGAAACTCTCTTCGTACGAACTGAAAAAGCGTTCGGCGAAAGGCTTGAGGATGCGGTTCAGGCGGCCGCTTACGGCATTTTGCTCATGAATGAAGAGCGGAATTTTTGAATAGATGGCGGCGAAAGAGGCGGGCGCGGCCGAAAAGCCGCCGACGCTAAGCACCGCTTCTATATCGTGCTCTCTCATGAAGGCTTGCGCTTCACGGGCCGATCTTAAAAGCTGAAGTATCGAGGCGATCTTGGCGAAACCCTTTTTGTTCACGACGCCCGAAGATTTCAGAAAGAGCTTCCGCTCAAAACCACCGTCGTCGCCGAACCACGCCCTGTCCTGTCCGCTCTCGGAGCCGATATAAAAAGGCTTTAGACCCCTTTTGAGAAGCTCCTCTTTTACCGAGCGCACAATCGAAAGGTGCCCTCCCGTACCGCCGCCGGTCAGCAAAATTTTATTACGCACCGAAATCCCTTGACGGTCCGCCGCTAAGCGCACGCTTCCTCATACCTCTTCTCGAGCTCGCGCAGAAGCTCCTCGTAGGTGGTTTCGGGGTTTTCGGCCAGTATCTCCTGCATCACGGCATTGTCCTCTCTGCCGTTCCAGATTTTGGTATAGGTGCCCTCTTTGTATCCGTGCTGCTGCCGAAACTGGTTCAGCGCGTTTTTGCCTATATAGAGACGGTAGAGATCATCGAAACTCATGCCCACCGCATCCAGAGACTCCCAAAACTTCTCGAGCAGCTCCTCCATATAGGATTCGTCGTCGCTCTTTACAAGGGCAAGCGCCATAAGATCCTCGAACGGCGAAAGCAGCTCCTCTATGCGTTCGTTATCTCTGGGGCTCCAGCTTTCAGGCAGCCTGATGTTGCTTTCCGCCATCGTCTCCAGAGCTTTTTTCGCCGCCTCTTCCGGGACTTTGAAGCGCAGAATATAGCTCATTACGAAGTGCCAGATATCGACCATCTCGATTCTGATATTCTCTATATCTATTCCGCCGTCTATGCTCTTCCAGTGCTTCCAGCTGAAGCTGTCGATCAGTTCGGCGGTCTCCATCACTATACACCGCTTCCAGTTTATAACTTTCCCCTGCCTTGTGACACCCTCACGCCACTTCGGGCCGTTGGTATCGTCGTTCAGCCTGTTTTGAAGCCTGAACATCTCTATCATCTTGTTCAGTTTGCCGTTTTGCACCTACTCTCCTCTTTAAAAATTTCACTCTAAACAGCCGACCCTATTTTAAGTCTGCATGAGACACCCGAGTCTACGGAGCCTCACTCCCCACCCGAAGTCCGCCGGGTCAGAGCCTCGCCCTCTTGCTCATCGAGAGCGCCAGCCCAACCCCAACCGAAAGCGCCAGCACCTGCGACCCGCCGTAGCTTAGAAACGGTACCGCTATCCCCTTTAGCGGTATCACGCCGCTTATTCCAAGGGCGTTTATCAAAAAGGCGAAGCCGATAATCATCGCCAGCCCCACACAGTAGAGATAGTATACCGGCTCTTCGCTGCGACCGGCGATCTTAAGCAGCCTGAATATAACGAACATCATAAGTACAACTACGGCGCCTACCCCCACAACGCCTATCTCTTCGGCCATACCGGCCAGCACGAAGTCGGTGTGCACCTCGCTCAAAAACCCGAGCTTGAGTACCCCGTTGCCCAGGCCAGTGCCGAAAAGCCCGCCGTGGTGAATGGCGTGAAGGGAGTTGCTCACCTGGTAGGGCTCTTCGGCCAGATCTACTTTCGGAACCTTCGCGGCCCACTGCGGAAAGAGCTGCGCCAGGAGGTTCTGCAGCATGAACCACCACCCCTTGAAGCGCTCTATACGGTGCGGAGAGGTTATGATGAACCCGGCGAACGCGACCAGTGCCATCAGAATCGAGACACCGAAAAATCGCAGACTGCTTCCGGCGAAAGTCATCATGATAAGCAGAGTTCCGCCAAGCACTATAACCTGCCCGAGGTCGTTTTGAAAAATCGCTATTATAAACATTATCGCGACAAATACCAGAAGGTAGGGCAGGACTATCAGAAGCTCCTCTTTGAGCGTATATCGCTCCCCGCTACCCTTCTGCATATGACGGGGAAGAACTTTTCGCGAAAAGCTCCACGCCAGGAAAAATACGAAGCCCACTTTGAAAAACTCCACCGGCGCCAAAGATACCGGCCCGAGGCGTATCCATCTTTTGGCCCCGCCCACCTCTTTGGCGAACTGCTCGGGCAGAAAAGGGAGAGCTATCATCAGCAGAGCCGAAGCTATAAAGAGCGTAAATCCTACCGGTGTGACGATCTTTTCAGGACTCTGCCTAGCCAGCGCCCACATAATCACGATTCCGACCATTCCGGCGATGAACTGGCGAAGGAAAAAGTGGTAGGGCTGCGTATTGTACAGAAGCACCGTATAGACCGAGAGGGAGTAGCTGAAAACGATGCCGATGACGATAAGCGCTGTTACTGCAAGAAAAAGTGGACGGTCTATCATCGGCTCTCTTTGGTTTTGTATCGCATCTTCGATTTTTGCTATTATATCAGACTGCGGCATGCGCATAGGCGTCCGATTGCAAAGCTTCATGCGCCGCCCGATTACGGTAACATTATATGAAAATTTAACTGAAAACTCCTATTGCCGTATCGACCGATACGCTCAAATTTCAAGAGAACGGAACACGGCAATATCCAAAGGTTGAGACTCCATGCGCTTCGGTTTGTGGACGGTACTGCTTCTTTTCATGTTTGCCGGATGTACTACCCGTGAGTCGGAAGAGCGGAAACTTACAGAGTCTCCGAAACTGCTCTACTACAGCGTAAACTCCTATAAACAGACAATGCAGATACTCGACAACATCGGCTATACACAGGAGCGCTTCAAACAGGGGATGAGAGAGATTCCGAGAGTTGTCATAACCCGTATATCTAAGCGCTGGAAAAAGCATGCCGACAAGATCCCGGTAGAGACGAAAAAGAGCATCTTTTTGCGCCTGATGGCATCCGGAGCGCTGATAGCGAACGAAGAGGTACTCGAAGAGCGCAGAAAACTCCTCGCTCTTACGGCCGAACTCTCAAAGGGTCCGATCTCCCGCAAAGATAGTGCGTGGCTCAGGGAACTGGCGCTGAAATACAAAGTACTAAAAGAAAGAAACGATATATTGACAAGAGAGAAACTAAAAGAGCTTCTGCGCCGCGTAGACATAGTGCCTCCTTCGATAATCGTCGCTCAGGGAGCAGTAGAGAGCGGATGGGGCACCTCCCGTTTCGCCGTGGAGGGAAACGCACTTTTCGGACAGTGGAGTTTCAGCGACAAAGCGCTAAAGCCGAAAGAGCAGAGAAGAGATCTGGGAAATTACGGTCTCGCCACATTCAAATCTCCGATGGATTCCATACGCTCCTATCTTCTGAATATCAACACCCACCCTGCATACAGGGCTTTCCGACATCTGCGTTCCGAGATGAGAGCCCACGGCAGACCCCTTTACGGTTTGGAGATGGTACACACACTCGAACACTACTCGGAGCGCAAAGGGGAGTATATAGACGACCTCAACAGGGTGATACGGGCGAACGGACTCTCGTGGCTCGACACAGCCCGGCTCAAAGATGGCCGCCCCGTCATCATCCACCCGGACGGCTGACCTTTTCGGAACGCTTTTTGCTTGTAGTAACCCACAGTTTCAAACGGCGAAGTGAGGAAAGAAGATGCAGATAAATCCAGCAGACGGGCTGATGGAGAAAGCGCTCGACTACAGGGCGATGAGACAGGAGCTAATCAGTGCGAACATAGCCAATGTCGATACGCCCTACTATCGTGCGAGGGACATCTCTTTCGAAGAGGCCCTCACAGAGAAAAAGGCGCGGCTATACAAAAAGGAGGGGGCCGCTTTAAAGCTGGCCAGAACCGATGACGGGCACATGGATGGAGTTGCGCGAAACGGGAGTGTGAGGGCCGAAATATTTTTCCGCGACGGCCATATGGCCAGAAACGACGCAAACAGCGTCGACCTCGACGTTGAGACTACGGAGATGGCCAAAAACATGACGATGTACAACGCGCTGGTGGCCGCACTGAAAAAGAACGGCGCGATCTTCCGCAGCGTTATAGACGCTTCGGCGAAAGTGTAAGGAGTTTTCATGAATTTTCTGAACAGTTTCGACATAAACGGCTACGGGCTTTCGGCACAGCGGTTTCGCGTAAACATCATAAGCTCCAATATCGCCAATGCAAACACGACCAGAACCGACGAGGGCGGCCCGTACCGCAGAAGAGAAGTTGTGTTCAAAGCTTTCAATTTCGATAAAGTTTTAAACAGTAAAATAGAGAATGACTCCGACTACCTTCCATACTCCGACCCTCTGGATGAGGGAATGAGGGGTGAAAAGGCGATGCCTCCTCTAATGGGAGTGGTGGTCGACAAGGTGGTTCGTGACGACAGCGAACCGAAAATGAAGTACGATCCGACCCATCCGGACGCGAACGCCAAGGGTATGTGGC
>JALSXE010000275.1:0-3087 GCA_027072755.1 Campylobacterales bacterium
CTGACTTTACTCAGTATAATATTTTATTAAAACCGGCCAATCTACCGCAGCGGCACTATATGCGCCGCGGTCCCAAGGCAGGCGTCGGAGCGTGGAGAACGGATGAAACAGATTTTGATTCTCGCTGATGGAATTGTAGCAAAACATTTTTTGAACCGTATCAGCGAAACCTTCATAAGCACCAACGAATATACGGTCGTCACGCTCGAGAGGTCGATACTACCCGCTCAGCTGCCGTCCAACATTATAAGCTACCAGTTCGATCCGACAAGCTACATAAAGATATCGATGCTGATCAAGAGGGAGTTCGACGATATCTTCATCATCATGAAGAACAGAGTAGACGCCGAAGGGGCGTATCAGAATATAAGGCGGGACAGGCCCTATGCACGCATCACCTTCTTCAACAGGTGGGATATAGAGTTCGATGATGAAAACCTGATAAACATAAACGCCAACGAGATCCTGGCGAGTCGAATGTACGACTTTTTGCCCAACGTCCCGGTCATAGCTCAGAATGTCGGGCTCGGACAGGGTGAAATCATGGAGGTTCTGGTACCTTTCGGAAGCGCATATGTCTACAGGCATATCGGAACGATAGAACAGAACCAGTGGCGAATCGTGGCCCTGTATCGCTCCAACAAACTGGTTCTTCCAAAGCCGTCACTGATGATAAAACCCAACGATCTGCTGTTGCTTGTAGGAAAACCCTCCGTTTTGGAGTCCGTTTTCAAGGCGATAAAGCAGGAACTTGGACAGTTTCCGGCACCTTTTGGAGAGAATCTCTATCTATATATCGACATGATCATAGAGAGACGCGAATGTATAACGGCCTGCATAGAACAGGTTAAGTATCTGCATAAAAGGTTCAAAGGCAGAAGGCTGATTGTGAGGGTGGCGAACCCGACCGATATAGAGCTGCTCGAAGAGATCAAGTCGATGGAGAGGGAGAACGAGCTCGTGAGTTGTTTCATAGACTACCGCCAGCGGACGGCGTCGGATCTGATCGGCGATGACATGAAGCAGCACAATGTCGGGCTGCTGATCTGCGGCAGGGATATCTTCAGGCTCAAAGAGTTCCGCTCGATCTTCTATTCTCTCAGAAGGCCCGTTTTGCAGATGAGCAGCCACCCTCTTACCGGTCTGAAAAAAGTTGTCGTGATTCTTTCGGAAGAGAAGAGTATGGAGTTCATTTCGGCTACGGTTTTCGACGTTGCTTCGCAGCTTGATCTAAATATAGAGCTTCTCGATTACGATCCCGACGGAGAGTTCGAAAAGAAGAGTTTCATACTCAACCATTACGAAAACCTTTCGCACATTTTCTCCAAAAATCTCGAAGTGAGGCAGGAGAAGCGGAATCCGATCAGAGAGCTTTCGCACGAGGAGAGCTTTTTGCAGGTTCTCCCCTTTACAAGGAAAATTTTACAGAGTCCGCTCCTCTCCTATTTCAGTGCGGATGCCGAAAAGCTATACTTCAAGCTCTCCAACAACCCTCAACTTTTCGTTCCGGTCGATATTGAGTAGCCGATTTTGCAAAACCCGGGGTTTCAAGTTGCATGGGGCTGTACGGCATCTCACCTCTTCGGTAAATTTCGGGCTTGGCCCGGGCTCTGCTTAACGGCATTGAGTAAGCAGTTTCAAAGTAGTCATTAAGTAAAATATAAGAAATTTTTTACAGGTATCGAAACAATGAAGATTCCCATCTCCTTACCGAAGTCGGCAGACAGAGGTTACACCATAACGATAGACGATATGCCGCAAATAAAGATCGACTCCAAAGCGGCGATCGTTACAAACCCGAAGATAGCAGGTCTGCACTTAAAGAGGCTTATGGAGCGGATAGATGCGAAAGAGCTTTATATAGTCGTCGTCCCGGACGGTGAAGAGTACAAAACCATGCAGAGTGTAGAGTTCGTTCTCGAGAGGCTATTCGACCACCGTCTCGACAGAAAATCGGTTCTTGTCGCTTTCGGCGGGGGAGTCATAGGTGATATGACCGGGTTTGCCGCAAGCATATTCCAGCGCGGTATCGATTTCATACAGATTCCGACGACTCTTCTTTCGCAGGTCGACGCGAGTGTCGGAGGGAAGACCGGCATAAACAACCGTTTCGGGAAAAACCTCGTAGGAGCGTTTCACCAGCCCCGGGCGGTCTATATTGATACATACTGGCTCAAAACTCTTCCGAAAAGGGAGTTTGCCGCCGGTGTGGCCGAGATAATAAAGATGGCGGTTATGTTCGACAGAGAGTTTTTCGAGTGGATCGAAGAGCACGATCTCGACGATAGAACCGATCTAATGGAAGCTATCAGGCGATCGGTGGAACTGAAAGCGAAGGTCGTGGCCGAGGATGAGAAAGAGAGGGGCGTGCGAGCCGTTTTGAACTATGGGCACACCTTCGCCCACGTTATAGAGAACTTCAGCGGATACGGAAAGCTTCTGCACGGAGAGGCTGTTGCGATAGGGATCGTGATGGCGAATGAGCTGGCGATATCGGCGGGTTTTTTCAGTGAAGAGGAGGCGAAGCGTGTCAAAAAGCTTCTGAAGCGCTTCGGACTACCGGTAGACTACCCGGTTGAGTCCGCCGAGCGCTTTTACGAGCAGTTTTTTCTCGACAAAAAGAGCCGTGACAATACGATCACTTTCATAGTTCCTGAAGAGATAGGGCGTTACAGGATGCTCGAAAATCCCGATAGAGAGCTCGTCCTTTCGGTGCTGAAGAGATTTGAAAGGGGTAAGGAAGATTGAAAGCGAGGGTCCTACTCTTTCTTCTGGCACTCTTTGCGACACTCTCGTTTGCCGAAGGTGAAGCGAATATCTCCGATGCCGTAGCGGAACAGAATTCGAGTGCGGTCCAGAAAGATGCGGAGATTCAGAGACTCAAAGAGTCTATGAAGCGGATTGATCAGAAGCTCGAGCAGGAGAGTGTATGGCAGAAGGTATATGCCAACCACCTTGCATATATCGATATGGAAGAGAAGATAAAAAAGATCGAGAGACAGATCAAGGCATACAAGAGAAAAGGGGCCAGACGCTATCGAACCGCGATACGGGATCTTGAGGCGCAGAAGCTCAAACTGCGTGAAC
>JALSXE010000276.1:0-9317 GCA_027072755.1 Campylobacterales bacterium
TCGGCTTTTACCGGAGCGGGCGCGGGTGCCTCTTTTTTAACCTCTCCGAAAGAGTAGGCGAGGCCGGCCGTATATGCCAGGGTGTGACCGCCGTCATCGTATCTTATGAAGTCTCTCGCTTCGAGTCTCAAATCGAGAGCGTCTACAAGAGCTATTTTAAGGCCGAGACCGAGGTTTCCGATCAGGCCGTCTCTCAATCCTGCAAGATTGTTTGTGAAGTCCTGCACTCCGACACCGGCCAGAAGATACGGTCTTACCCTGTCGCCCGAGTCCAGGAAGTGGTAAAGGTAGTTGGCGCTGATCTGGTGTGAGTCGGTATCTCTTCCGGGCACAAGTGTCTTGTAGTCTACACTGTCCATGAAGTCGTAACCGAGCTCCAGTGTCTGGCTCTCGTCCAGATTGTAACCGACTCTTGCACCCAGACTCGTACCGTTGTCGAGAAACTCCTTGTTCAGCGGCTCTACACCCCCGAACATCGGCGTTACGGAGTAGCTGTACTCCGAAGCCGCAAGCGTTGAGGCCGCAGCTACGCTAAGAAGCAGCGCACTTATCTTTTTCATAACTCTTCTCCTTCTTTTTTGTTTGAGGGCACAATTATATCGTACAACAACAAAAAGTAAATTGAGTTATTATTAATGGTAATAAACGGGAAGGAGATCGATCCGCAAGAGACGATATTGCCGTTACGCTATATCCATCTCTTCTTTTTGAGCCATTTGAAAATCAGGTAGGCTATTATCAGGTTGACTCCCCAGACGGCAAGATATCCGTATCTCCACTCCAGCTCAGGCATGAACCTGAAGTTCATCCCGTAGTTGCCTACGATAAACGTGAGAGGCAGGAATATAAGTGAGATGGCCGCGAGTCGCTGCATGGCCTGGTTCATGCGGTTGCTCAGAAAACCCATCAGCAGGTTCTGGAGGTAGCCGGTACGATCGAGGTATGTCTTCGATTCGTTGATAAGAAACGAGAGGTGCTCTTTTAGGTCTATGAACTCATATTTCAATCTCTTTCTCATAACGACCGGAAAGTGGTTGAAAATCTTGTTGATGATATCGTTCTGCTGTACGGAGAGTTTCGCTATCCGGTTGAGTGTGCGTCTTGCGAAATATAGGTTCTTCTGGACCTCCTGCTCATCCAGGCTCTCGTTGAAGATTCTGTCTTCTATATCTTCGAGTCTGTTGTCTATAAGGTCTATGACACTCATCGTGTGATCCACCATTATATCTATGACAAGATAGAGCACGTATTCGAGGGAGTCGGTGGCCTTATAGCGTTTGTAAAGGCGGTTTATGATCGATTTGACGATCTTTTCATCCCTGGCAAGGAATATGAACTTCTGCTCGTGCATGATGATCGCGACGTTTCTGTCGTTGTAAAGCAGTTCGTTCTCTTCGTCTTTCTGAAAATATTTCAAAATCGCGAGCTTGAACGATTCATTCTCCTCGTAAGCGACACTCTGGTCTTCGTTTTTGATGTCTTCTATGAAGCTTTCGGGAAAGTTGTGATCTGTCAGCCATCTCATGATCTCTCTATTCTCTATGGATGTAAAGATGATCTGTTTTTTATGCTCCTGAAGATCTATCTCATCTCTCCTGTAGAGCCTGTCGTCGGAAAATATATACATACCGTCACTCCTGCGCTTTTACTATTTCGAGCCGGTCTTTTATGTCGCGAACGTGTAGGTCGAGCTGAGGGAACGGGATATCTATTCCGTTTTCATAAAGAGTGTTGTAGATAAGAACCAGAAATTTGTCCGCTGTTCGCAGCGGCTTGAGGGTCTCGTCTCCTTCGACCCATACGAATAGTTCGAAATTGACGCTGCTGCTTGCCATTTCGGTCATCACGACCAACGGCTGTTTGGTCTCGTCGTCGCGGATATAGTGCAGAGAGCTCTTTTGCAGAGCATCCAAAATCGCGCTTTTGACCTTTTTTATGTCGCTGCCGTAAGCTACCCCGAAAGGGATGCGCATGCGTCTTCGGCTATCGCTTAGCGTCCAGTTTACGACATCGTTTTGAATGAAAGTCTGGTTCGGAACAAGTATGTCTATGTTGTCGTTGGTTCTTATCGTGATGGAGCGCATATGGATATCCACCACACGTCCGCGCAGTCTGTCGTTTATCTCTAGAAAATCTCCTATCTTTATGCTCTTTTCGAAGAGCAGGATTATGCCCGATATGAAGTTCGCGACGATATTCTGCAGTCCAAATCCTATACCTACGGAGAGGGCTCCCGCTATGAGAGTGAGTGAGCTAAGATCGAGTCCCATGCTCTTGAGCATTATGAAAAAGGCTATAGTGAGAATAAGGTAGTAGCCTATGTTGCTTACGATTATCTGGTTTGAGGGGGTGATGTTTATGAACATATGGGTAACTCGTCGAATATAGCGGCGATAGAGCCCGGCAAGTGTGAAACCGGCGGCGAGTATGAAGAGTGCGACGATCATATTCCAGCTGCTAACGGGCTTTGTGTTTATGCTGAAAAGAGGTGTCTGCAGTCTCTGCCAGAGATCTTTTTCGATCAGCTGTAGCCCCTCTTTTGTACGGTGAAGAAGAATTTTCGTCTTTCCAAGCCTCTGGGCACCCATCTGTTCAAGCGTTTGAACAACCGGTGCGTATTCGGCTCTCTCCTTTGCCGAGAGGCTCTCTACAAGCTTTTTTATATCCTCCTGCGTGTCGAATAGTTTCGGGCTTTTGGCCTGCAATGCGCTGAAAAATACGACAAGTTCGTTTCTTATAAGCTCTTTTGCTATATTGTCGACCCTCCGTTTCTGCAGGTCGATCCTGTTTTGAATATCGTTCGCTTCGGCTTCACGTCCGAGCAGTCCCAGACGCTCCTTTTCGATTTTGAGGTTCTCAAGCCTCATCTGCGCTTCGTGAAGCTTCTTTTCAATCTCCCGATACTCATCCGCATACTTTTTTGTATCGAACTTTATGCCCGAAAGGCTCTCTTTCAGTATCTCGGTATTGTGATCCAGAGCCTCTTTCAGAAGCCGCAGACGTTTTTGAAGCTCATCTTTGCTCCTGTAGTAGAACGCATACTGCAGATCCTCTACGGTTGGAAACGATCGGTTGGATTCCGTTTGAGATACGATTTTGGAGAGGTACGAGAGCTTCTCGTCAACTTCGTCGAGAGCCTTTTTTATATGCTCGTATCTCTTTTTCTGCTCTATGATGGTCCAAAACGCCTCCATATACGCATCAAGACTCTTGATATCCGATATTTCAAGTTTTGCAGGCGGCTTCCGTTTCGCATATTTGGTTATATTTATAAGCTTGTAGAGCAGAGAGCGTTTCAGTTTTGTCTCGGCCGTTTCGTTTCTCTCTTCGCTCAACGTCGCAAGATAGTGTTCGTAGTTTTTCAGAGCGTCGGGTCCAAGCAGTTTCCTGTCGGCCGAGGCGGCAAAAACGAGAGTAAAGAGAATGGCTATAGTAAATATCGATTTCATCGGCGACCCGGATCATTGTATTCTTATCGGTGATGTTACAACAGATCACCTCTCAAAACGCTGAACGACAGAAAAGGTAAATGAGAACTTTGATAGAATAGCGAGGTAAAGTCATCGCATTAAAGGCAATTTATGAAAAAAGTGAACAGCTATTTTCTACGAAGCATAAAAGATATTCTGCGTTGGGACGTTTTAAAACTCGCGCTTGCTATAGGGCTTCCTCTTATGGCGGTCTGGATAGTGATAGGGTGGCTCTACTGGGACCGGGCCGTTTCGATCACTTCGAAGATAATAAGCTGGGTACCCTTTTCAATCGTAAAGGCCGACGGTGCCCTTTTTATACTCTTTTTCATCTGGTTTGTGGCCGTTCTGGTCACATTTGCGATCATAACGGCTCTCATAGGTCCGCCGATACTCAGAAAATTCAAAGAGAGGACATACTACTTCTACACCTTCTCCTCCCTTCTCATACTATCTGCCGGCTGGGCTCTCGTACTTCTGCTCAACTGGCATCTGGTAAACGAGCAGATACAGAAACTCCTTACGCTTCTTCCGTTTCAGACGGTCGCCGACGGAATCGCGTGGCTGATAGCTTTCTATCTCTTTTACAATATGTTCATTCTATCGCTATATCTTGTCATATCCTATTTCAGAAAGCCGTTTCTGGATGCGATAAAAGAGATGGACTACCCTCTTGTTGACACCTCCGGCAGCGGTATCAGCAAAAAACACCATTTGAGCGTCGTGCGCGACTCATTGCTCTTCATTATCCTCTCTATCGTTCTCTTTCCCATACTGTTCATTCCCGTAGCCAACGTCTTCGTTCAACTCTTTTTGTGGGCGTGGCTATATAGGGAGTCCTATTTTCTGAGCACCTGCTCTCTATACTGCAACGAAGAGGATTACAACACTCTGCGCCACCACAGCTATACTATATGGAGTATCGCAGTATTCGCCTCTTTGCTAAACTTCCTGCCGGCGATCAACATCTTCGCGCCCTTTTTCGCGCAGCTTATGTTCTTTCACTGGATTATGGAACACAAGGGTAAAAATTGAAAAAAGGATCTTCCATGCCCCATCCGCTTGCCGGTAAACCCGTGCCGAAGAGTGATCTTGTAGATATTCCCGCCCTGGTTTCGGCATACTACGAACTGAAACCGGATCCGGCGAAAGAGAGCGAGAGGGTGGTTTTCGGTACATCCGGACACCGCGGTAGCTCTCTGAAAAAGAGCTTCAACGAGACCCATGTGGCGGCCGTCTCCCGAGCCGTATGCGATTACAGAAAGAGGCACGATATCGGCGGCCCCCTCTTTATCGGAATAGATACGCACGCTCTCTCCACCCCCGCACAGATGAGCGCCATTCGTGTTCTGGCCGCAAACGGCATTGAGCTTCGTATAGCGGAGAACGGTGAATATACCCCTACGCCTCTTGTCTCGTTTGCCATTTTGCAGCAAAACGAACGCAGTACAAAGATCTCCGACGGTATAGTTATAACGCCTTCGCACAATCCGCCGGAGGATGGGGGGTTCAAATACAACCCCCCTAACGGCGGCCCGGCGGAGACCGAGATAACCAAAGAGATAGAGAAGCGTGCGAACCGAATCATCGAAAACGGTATGAAGGGTGTTAAGAGGGTAGATTACGAAGCCGCCTTATGCTCGCCCTCCGTGAAGGAGTACGACTTTGTAACTCCGTATGTTGAGGCTCTGGCCGATATCGTGGATATGGGAAGTATAAAGATGTCCGGCCTGAAACTGGCGGCCGATCCGCTTGGAGGATCCGCGATCGGGGTATACAGAAAGATAAACGAAATCTACGGGCTCGATATCGAGATCGTAAACCCTTATGTGGATCCGACCTTTTCGTTCATGACGCTTGACCGTGACGGTAAAATAAGGATGGACTGTTCATCCGCATGGGCGATGGCCTCTCTCGTCAGGCTAAAAGATAGTTACGATCTGGCGTTCGGAAACGATACCGATGCCGACAGGCACGGCATAGTCACACCGGTAGGGGGGCTGATGAACCCCAACCACTATCTATGCGTCGCTATCTGGTATCTCTTCAAACACCGCAAATGGGCACGGCATCTCAAGATAGGCAAGACGCTTGTAAGCAGCTCGATGATAGATCGCATAGCCGCAAGTTTGAAAAGGGAGGTTTACGAGGTGCCGGTAGGTTTCAAATGGTTCGCCGAGGGCCTCTTCGAGGGGTGGCTCGGTTTCGGCGGAGAGGAGAGTGCGGGTGCTTCGTTTTTGAGATTCGATTCATCCGTCTGGACGACGGACAAAGACGGCATAATCATGAACCTTCTTGCAGCCGAGATAAAGGCCGTTACGGGCAGGGACCCGGCCGAGATATATGCCGATTTTGAAAACGAATTCGGAAAAGCGTATTATAGACGCATAGACGCTCCCGCTACGCAGGAGCTCAAGAAGAGGCTCAAAAAGCTGGATGAAAAGGAGTTGAGACTCACTGACCTCGCCGGTGAAAGGATAGAGAAAATCTACACCAGGGCTCCCGGAAACGGTGCCTCGATAGGCGGGGTAAAGATTGTAACGGAAAACGGATGGGTGGCCATGAGGCCGTCGGGAACGGAAGATATCTATAAAATATATGCCGAAAGCTTCCGCTCCCGGGAGCATCTCGAAGAGCTTTTGGAAGATGCCGGGCGGATAGTGTCGTCTCTATCGACACAAAAGTGAAAAAGGATCGACGATGATAACCTACGACCACAACTTCGGCTGGAGTGCCGATGAAGAAGCGAACGAATTGATGGCGGAGGCTTTCGGAAACCTCGTTTACGAAAGAGAAAAGGGTATTGTCGGTTACTACAACCTTCCTCTCGATTCGGAGCTAATCGTCAGTGAAGTGGAGGCGTACGCGACATCGTGCGACCTGATGCAAAATTGCGACACGATAGCGGTCATAGGGATAGGGGGCTCGTCGCTGGGCGCGAAGGCGGTAGATTCGACTCTAAGATACAGGTATCCGGATGCGAAGAGACTCATCTTTCTGGAGAATCCCGACCCGGTGGATATAGAAGAGAAGTTCGATACGCTGCAGAAGGAGAAGACCCTCTTTATAGTAATTTCGAAATCGGGCACGACCGTCGAGACCATCTCCATCTTCAAAGCCGCCATCGAGAGGTTCGCTCTGGATCTGAGCGGAGAGGACAAAGAGCGGGTTATAGCGATAACGGACGAGGGTTCCCCTTTATGCCACTTTGTAGACCGCCACGGTCTGAAGGCTTACATGATCCCCCACAATGTGGGAGGCCGCTTCTCTGTTCTAAGCAGTGTAGGCATAGTACCGCTCACATTGGCCGGCTACGACACGCGCTCCCTTCTTTCCGGGGCGTCGGCGATGGTGGAGAGATTTTTCGGGGCACAGGAGGAGCACCTTCTTCTCAAAGCCGCTTTTATAGCGAGCAACTGGAGAGAGTACCGTATAAACGTAATGTTCGCCTACGCCTCCCGGTTGGAGGATTTCACGAAATGGTACGTACAGCTTTGGGGTGAATCGCTCGGAAAGATCGACCGCTGCGGGAACCGTGTCGGACCTACGCCTGTAGGACATATCGGCCCTGTGGATCAGCACTCGTTTCTTCAACTTATCATGCAGGGCCCCCGTGACAAAAGCGTCACCTTCATAAAAGTGGAGGATTTTGAAAAAAGATTGAAAATACCCGATATTGGACTTGAACATATAGAGAAGAGCGACTATGTAAACGGCCATACCTTCAATGAGTTGATAAACGCGGAGTGTGACGCGACGATGGAGAGTTTGACCGGCGAAGGTGTCCCGATAGACTCCATAACTCTGAGCAGAACCGACGAGCGGAGTGTCGGGGAGCTCATTCTATATTACGAGCTTCTAACATCGCTGACCGGTGCTATGCTCCATATAAACACATACGATCAACCGGGGGTTGAGACCGGTAAGCGGATTTTGGCGAAAAAATTTGAAAAGGGTTGAAACGAATGGATCTTTTTCCTTATAAGATAGACGAGAAATATAAGACGAAAGTGGCCTACTTTTCGATGGAGTTCGCCATCGACCAGGCACTTAAGACATATTCCGGCGGTCTCGGCTTCCTGGCCGGTTCGCACATGCGCAGCGCGAACGACAGACGGCAACATACGTTGGGGGTGGGAATACTCTGGAGCTACGGCTATTACGACCAGGGGCGCCACGAGGACAACACACTGAAGATTGAGTATCGGCGAAAGTTCTACTATTTCATAGAAGAGACGGGTATAAAGGTAGAGGTGTCGATAAACGGAAAACCGGTGGTCGTCAAAGCCTATCTGCTGCCCGCCTCGACATTCGATACCGCACCGGTGATCCTCCTCTCTACAGACTGCTTCGAAAACGACCATCTCTCACGTACAATCACGCACAAACTGTACGATGCCAACGAAGAGACACGCATAGCCCAGGAGATCGTGCTGGGTATCGGGGGAGTGAGGGTGCTCGAGGCGATGGGGGTCGATATAGATGTCTACCATATGAACGAGGGGCACTCGCTGCCGCTCGTTTTCGAACTGATGAGGAGATATCCGGCTTTGGAGGAGCTGAAAAAGCGTGTGGTATTTACGACCCATACGCCCGAGATGGCCGGTAACGAAGAGCACGATGTGGAGCTTCTGGAGCGGATGGGCTTTTTCAACGGTTTTTCAAAAGAGGAGATCGCGGAGAAGATCGACTATTACGACAGGAGCTTCTCGCTGACGGTCGGAGCCCTGAAAACCTCGAAGCGTGCCAATGCCGTGTCGAAGATACATGAAAAGGTGGCCAACGAGATGTGGAAGGGTATCGGCGGAAGGTGCGAGATTATCAGCATAACCAATGCACAGAACATGCGATACTGGGCCGACAAACAGCTTCTGAGCTGGATGCAGGAGCATGAGGACTATCAGCTGGTCGGGCGAAAGAAGCATCTGAAGCATATACTTTTCGAAGAGGTTGCCCACCAGACCGGAAAGCTTTTCGATCCCGATGTGCTTACGATCGTCTGGGCCAGAAGGTTTGCCGAGTACAAGCGCCCCGGTCTGCTCATATACGATATGGAGAGATTTAGAAGATTGATCGCCGACAGCGAGAGACCTGTGCAGATAATCTGGGCCGGAAAACCGTATCCGCTCGACTATAGGGCCATTCAGATGTTTAACGACCTCGTTCTGATGAGCAGAGAGTTCAAAAATGTGGCCGTTCTTGTCGGCTACGAACTTCGACTTTCGAAACTTCTGAAGCAGGGGAGCGATCTGTGGCTCAACACCCCGAGATGGGGGCGCGAAGCTAGCGGTACGAGCGGAATGAGTGCGGGTGTAAACGCCTCCATACACTTCTCCGTCGACGACGGCTGGCATGCGGAGTTCCAAAAAGACGGGGTCAACTCCTTTACGATACCCCACGCCGACCCGTCACTGCCCGTCGAAGAGATAGACCGCCTCGACTACCTTGCGATGATGCAAAAACTTGAAGATGTGATAATTCCGATGTATTACGAGAACGAAAAGGGGTGGCTCGATATAGCCAAAAACGGAATGAACGACATCATCGCCTACTTCAGCTCCTCCAGAATGGTGGAGGAGTACTACGAGAAGCTCTACGACTACGGCAGCTGATTCTCGATATCGCGTCTGTTTATGTAGCGGACGCTTTTGCCCTGGAAAATCTTCTCTCCGAGGTAACCTGTCACCATCACGAACGCCGACGGCCTCTTGCCGGTCTGTTTCAGAAATTTGGCCGTAAGCTCCTTTTCGCTTCCGAACTCCTCTATCGCGACGCTCTCGTGCACTCCCCACACCAGGGAGCTCTTGTTCAGCAGATCCCTGTCGGTCGTTATCGCGTATATTGGCT